>CALWKU010000085.1 GCA_944381345.1 uncultured Christensenellaceae bacterium | reverse complement strand
CATATAGGTAAACGAGTGATTCCTTTATCATCTGTTCGTGTAATAGTGTTACGAGAAAAAGAAGGATAAAAATTCGTAGTCGCCTTTAACACATTGCCACAAAACATACAGGTTAAACTAGGATGTTTTTTTATTATTTCTTCATTCAAATCAATCTTTGCCATCTTTTCCTCCTTACAAAAAAATCACCCGAAGGTGATTAGTTTAAACATATTCTATATATACATTCACAAGGATTATCAGTCGACACAACAATAAAATTTTGAGTAGCGTGGCTTGAAACCCTTAAATCTTTAGCATAGTTATCTGTACCCATTAAACTACCATTGGACAAAATAACTGTTCCTTGTTGTTCGTCTGCTGAAAAATGATGTCTATGTCCCATAATAGCTAAATCATAATTTCTTCTTGTTAAACAGGAAAGTTCCTTAACTATATCAGCGGGCTTGTCCTTGTGCCCATGCACCCCGATAACCCTATATCCAAATATATCAAAAGTAATTAAATCATTATCTAACTCTGCGTCATTTATAAATACATTTGGATTATCCTTTAAACGAGCCTTCAGATACCAAGGAATAAAAAAAGTATATGATTCCATTGCTACTGAAGTATCTTTATTGACATCTACCCTGCTATGATTATCCAAACAATCATAATAATAAACATTAAAATGCTTAGATAAGGTATCTAACATCTCGGCTAAAAGCTCAGCTACAGACATTGTTTGTTGCACTACATTTTCACGGGATTCTAAACGAATTTGTAAATGAATCATACCCGCAATCATATCTCCTAGGTTTGCAACATATAAATCATTAATACCTTCTTTCAATCCATATTCAATAACTTTCTGAGTAAGTTTTTCCAATCTTTCTTGAGCAATTTCAGGACTATATTCATTTAAGAAGTTTTTAAAAACAATTCCATAATGCACGTCGCTAATACATAATATTCCTGCTTTTTCTCCTTTAGCAAAATTATGGGGCAGCGGCGCAACAAAGGGCTTCTGTAAAGCAACGATTTGAGCACATTCGTAAGCTAAATCTCTGTTGGCTTCAGCACGGGCTTGAGTTCTAATTGTTGCATTAACCTGATTCCTTAAATCTCTAAGGCGCATAGTCTCCTTCATAGTCTCTATGCGTCTACTGGTATCTTCATCAGGCTCATTTGCACTTTTCACAAAGTTATTATACATCTTGCGATAACGAGATTCGGTATAATTAAAACCTAATTCTTCATTAATAATATCAGTGATTTCTTGCCAAGTTAAACCCTTAACTTCTCTTAAACTACACACACGTATCTGATAGTCAGTTATAGATTCATTGTTTAATCTTTTTAAATCTTTATCTATCATTATTTTCTCCTTTTTCCCGTTTTTATCAAAATAAATAAAACACCACTTTTATTTATTCCGTGTCAATCTTTTCATATATAACATATTGATAACGGATTATTGTTTTTTGTGACATTTATATTGTAATTTATACAGTCTTTTTTTTGCACAGCTCGCACACACTTCACTATTAACGGTGTAAGAGCTATAACTAAACGTCTTTCCACAATCCTTACATACTTTTTCGCATTTTATCAAATGAAAAAGTTCTTGCACATGACTAGGGTTAGGAATTGTTTCAACCACTTCGCCGTCAGACTTCGTAATATTCATTTTAAGCATCAATGTTCCATTCTTGATAAACATATCATAAGGTTTGTATTTTTTAACGCAGTCGCTTAATTTCGCGCCCAGAGAGGACCATTCACGTCTTTGAGAATTAACACTAAAACAAAACCTTCTCAGTTTGTCATTGTATTGACACCATTCCGAATTATAATACTTATATACACATAATAAAGTTAATAAATATTCTTTTATCCATCTTAGTACTATCATAGAATTTATAATATCTATCTCTTCCTGATATATGTAAATAGGATTAGAAGGAGGCATCGTCCATTTCAAAGCTTTATTAAACAATTTTTCAAATATAAATTGTTTTTCTTCGGAGTTCTCTTTGACACCTCGAAGAATATTACCCCCTGTTTCTTCCCAAATTTCAAATATCTCTTCTTTATCGTAATTTTTGTCCATTAAATATCTGAACAAAGCTACTTGTTCCATATTTTGGTTTTTAGAAGTAGTATACCCTTCACCATTTAAAATTTTTTCACAGTTTTCGCCCCAGTCAAAAATAAATTCACTCATTATTTTCTCCAAATAAAAGATTGTAATTATCTAAGGGGGTCCCTTCATTTATACAGTACTTGGTACGCCCCTCGTCCATTCTAAAGTTCACTTTATAACAAACTATAGGCTGTTTAGCTCCAATAACCCGCAATTCTAACCCGTTATCAAAACATTTTGTTATAATTTCTTTACGCTTGGGCTCTTTATAATTTAACCCCATAGCATTAAACCATACATCGCGGTCATATTTTATCCAATGAGTCGGGTGGTCATGAGCTTTACTATACACTAACGCAAAGTAAAGAAGTTTTCGCACATCTTCCTCTTTAACCTTCTTTAAAAAATTGAATTCAGGTTGGGTTATTTTAATATCACATAATATTCCCCCTGCCTCGGAAGAAACTATTTTTTTATTAAAAACCTTTTCAATCAATAAATAACGAGGCAATAAATTTTCATCAATACCAATATTAAAATCCCAATCATCTAATTCCGAAACAATATATTCAAAAACATATCCAGACGCTTTATAAGAATTAACAACAGCTATCAGTTCGTCGATATTAGCAATACTTCTGCTTTGAATAATAGTGTTTATGTCTCGGTTAATTTTCTTCATCTATTTTTACCTCCTTGCTAATATCTTTTAAAATGTACTTTTGCCCCAAATACTCTTCCCCGTTATCGTTACGAACGGGAGCATAACTATGACCATAAGGGATGCAACTAACTATAAAATCTTCCAAAACGTCCCACGCAAAGCCCCAGTTGAATTTCTTGTATTCCTGACTTAATTGCCCAATGTAAAACAAAATTTCTTTAGTGTCCAGTTTTAACTTGAAAATATCTTCCTGTATTTCTGCCTTAACCGCATTGGTGATATAAAATTTTAACTCTTGCGCATCTTCATCATCTGCATCAATAAAAATTTTACTAACCAACTTAACGGCTTTTTGGTTGTTATATTTACGATAAGCGGTTCTGAACTGCGCTAAAATTTCTTCATCGGCTTTATAACCCATATTTTGATACAGTGGCAATAAATTAACATTATCGTCTTTGAATTTAATGTCTAAATCTATATTTTCAAACTCTTTGCACAATAGATTCATCGTACAATTTGAAACAATCAAAGGCGAATACTTTTGATAACGTCTTACTAAATTTTTCTCAGCCTCAGTCTTATCTTTTTTTACTAAAAGTTTTTTAAACTTAATACCAAACATATCTTTAGACAATATATCATAAGCGGCCTCATACTGTTTATATCTCTTGTTTAATGCTGGATAAAGATATCTGAAGAAATAGGGCTTTTTAGATAAAACCAATGAATTATGTTTGTATTTTTTCTGTTTAACTTCTTCACTATCTTCAGGTAATATTCTTTCAATTTTTTTCCATTCGGAAGGCAAAACAGGAGCAGTAGTTCCTTTGATTCTGTCTATTTCTGCACCAACTATTTCTCTTAAAAGCTTCTTGCGTAAAACCAACTCGTCATACTGTTCTTTATGTGTATCTTTATTGAAAATAGCCTTCATGGTTTCAATTACTGTGGCACAGTTACTGAATCCACCTACGCCCGTACCCAATCCTCTTATATCAGTAGCTATAATGTTGTTATGATTTACTGTTTGTACGGGAACTTGTTCCTTATCGTAAAGAATAACATTCAAATGTTTTTGAGCACCTTTTAAGAAAATTTTATTATCCGTTGTTAATACAATGTCTCCATCGACCTTTTGTT
>CALWKU010000084.1 GCA_944381345.1 uncultured Christensenellaceae bacterium | reverse complement strand
TGGTCGGTAATAGCTATTCCTTTATATCCATATTTAATGGCCTGATGTACCAAATCAGGAATTTTTACAATACAGTCTCTCAACTTAATGTTACTATACTCAGTATGATTATGTAGTCCACAAAAATTCATATATTCACTCCTTAACGTAACTATAGTATATCATACAATAAAACCCCTGTCAAGTTTTTTTGACAGGGATTTTCTGAAATCAAAAAGTGAAACCTCTAAAGCTATTTTTGTTTTCTTCTTTTAATTTATTTATTAACTCTTCCGTCTTTTCGGGACCTTCCCATAAAAACTTCGTTTTAAAATTTTTTCTATCGCTGGGAGTCCATAAAGAATAATAAGGACAAAGATTTTGACCTTCTAAAGCAACATTGGGATTAGTGTTTGAATAATCACACCAATAACACAAAGGGCTGGGTTTAGGAGAGTAATCTTGGCTTTGTATAGCGTTAAATATCTTTTCTAATTTAGTTTTACCTCTTTTAATAAAACCTTTTGTCCCAGCAGGTTGTAGGACTTGTAAAAATACCAAATCGTAAAAATATTCAGTCGGTTCTTCTTCTAGTCCAAGTATATCCTTAAGCGCCATTCCGTAAACTACGTGCTGTAATGGAGTTGTGATATCTTCCTTTTCAAACAATCTATCTCGTGTTTTGATATCGTATATTTGATACTTGTTTTCGTTTTTATATTTAATAATACGGTCAATTTTACCCTTTAACACCTTACCTTGAAAATCAAACTCGAAAGGCTTTTCCACATCGAAAATTTCTAAATGGGGATTAGCTAAAAGGAATTTTTCTTGTCTATCAATATTAGCTATATACTGATTAACCTTAGCTGGATAATTTAAACCAGATTTTTCACTAATGGCATAGTAATCTTTCTTAAATCTTTCTTTTAATATTTCGATGCCAAAAATATCTCCCTCGGTATCATACGGGTTTCGTTTGGGGAAATTTATATAATGTAATTCTTCTATTAAATCCTTGTAGTTTGGAGCTTTCCCCTCTTTTAAGCTTCTGCTTATTTTCTCTTCTATATGGTGAATTAAGGTTCCCATTGCCGTCACAAGGCTTTCGGCGCTTATGAATTTCTTTTGATTATATTTTAAGTCATAACAAAAAGGACAATTCTCATACTGAGATAAGCGCGTATAACTATATTTTTCTATTTTTGCCATTTTTCCTTCCTTTTGTTCTATTGATAGAAAAAGATGGTATTAATATTTTATGTTCTAATAAAAATTCTAAGGTATCTTTCCCTTTATCAATAGGACTGTCTTTATATTCTAGTTTTTGATATAAGTCTAATAATATATAAGTGTTGACATAAGGAGAAAACTTTGCAGCCAAAGTCTCTAATTTTTCCCTATATTTAACAGTTTTTTCAGAACCTATTATATCATCATTTTCTTTATCGAAAGCAATAATAATCTCATTTACCCCTAAACTTAATAATAATTCAACCTGTTTGTCGCTAATTGAGCTTCCACAGGCAGCTACACAAAAATTATTATCTTTATAAAATGTTTGAGCTTTAAGAACACTTTTCTCCCCTTCGAAAATTACTGCCTTCTTAGATTTAATAATAGCCTCTTTATTAAAATTTAAACCATAAAGATGGTCTCCTATGGGGTGATTATACATAGTATTCTCTATATATACAGGAGCATATTTTTTCCCCTCGGCTAATTCAAGTTCATTAAATGAACGTCCTCTAATACCAATTAAATTACCTTCAATATCATAATGAGGAATAATTATTTTTTCCATGGAAACATCCATCTTAATATTATAAGATTTCATCGTTTCTACATCTATCCCTTCCTTGTACCACGCCTCGGGACAAATTGGACTAAAATATTCTAATAAATTGTGAGAAATAGTAGGAGTTGTAACTGCGGAATTGTCTATATTATTAATGTCATCGTACCTATTCAACAAGTCCCAATCACTAGTTATTTCTTTAAATTCCTCTAGTTCTTTGCTGGAACCGTCATATCCAAAATAATTGGCAACGTAATAATAAGCGTCTTTGAAAGAATTTAAATGTTTTACTACCCGAACTAATTCATAAATATCAGCATGTATATTACATTCTGTATAGCATACGAAAGTTTTCGTATCTACATAATAATATAACTTATACTTGCCATGACCAGGAGGATTGTGACATATTGTTTGAAAAATAGGATTGCCGTTAGAATCCCATTCGTTGCCATTGCTTCCCAGGTCTTTGGTAACTATACTAATTATATCATCTACTGTCAATAAATCTTTAAGTTGTTTAGCATCCATGCTTCCTCTCTTTAAAATTCAAACCCTATATTATTTGTTACCTTTTTTTCCTCAGTCTCTTTTAAAAGAAATTCGATATTGGTATCTTCTACGTCTAAAATCTTTCCATCTTTATCTGTTACAAAACAGTCTTGCATGCGACACGTTCCGTAATCAAAATACGTGTATAATTTAACATTATGTAATTTACCTTTACGCACTTTATATACGTGTATTACCATATTTGGAGTAACATTAAACCCCTTACTAAGATAAGAGTTTATTACACCTTCGTCTGTATCACGTACAGGAAGTAAAATACAACCCACGTCTACTTTGTCCGCTAAGGCTTTTGCTCCTCTTAATAAATTTTGGTCAGCATCTCGTGCAGTTTTCCATTCTCCGTTGACCTGAGTAGCAGTATGTATATGAATATTTAACTTATTGCACAAATCTTTTAAACGAGCTGACATCATTAAGAGAATCTGGTCTTCTCTTAAACCACTCATGCGAGTCTTGGCACTACTTTCCGCCATAATTTTCAAAGAAGTGGCAATATAGTCGTAAAATACATATCTAACATTGTGCTGCTGTTTATATTGTTTAATAAGCCCTTCAATATCATCTATATTAAAATTACTAATTCGTACTATATATAAATTAGCTTGAGTAATATATTCAATAGCCTTATCTACACGAGCTTCCTCTTCTTGAGTATAATTACCATCTAGAATTTTATTTTCGGGCACACCAGAAACATACGCTATAAGCGGAGTTTGAATTTCATCTGGTTCAAGCTCAATAGAAATATAAAGAACACTTTCTTTTAAACCTGTTTCTATCCATTTGTTTCTTACAGTGTCGAAAAAGTGAGGAATCGCCAAATGAGCAGCTTCTCCAATTGCACGACGAGATTTACCACCGCCAGGGATAGAGGACTCCATATACAACTTCTTAAGCCTTTGTCCTCTAAACAAAGTGGTGCATTTAGGACTAATAAGAGGCATACCCATATCGGGAACTTGTTTAAATCCTTCTTTAAGTTCTCTTAATCCTGCCCCAGCGTTGCAACACACTACATCTGTATCTGTGTTAAAATCTTGTGAGATAGATAACAACTTAGACTCAAAGAAGTCTATTATATCAGCAACGGTCATGTTATCAAATTTAGCTTGCTTTTCACTAATGGCACGAGGGTCAGTAGATGTAATATCTATAATCTCTGAAATATCAAACCCTTGTTCGTAAAATCTGTTTAGCAAACTATATTTTTTCAGTACAGTATAGTAATATTCAAACTTTGTTTCATTTGCTACCTCTATACATTTTTTTATATAGGCGATTCCAGAGTTATCTGTAAAAATTTTATACTGTATCTCATGCTTCGTTAAAAACTGGTCTATATCTATGGGAGATATAACTGACATCCCCTGCAAAGCCAAATAATTAATTGCGCCAAAAACAATACGATGGAATCTTTCAGGGAAATCTTCTGGGCGCAAAACGTATTCTTTATGGGTAAAGAGAAGGGGGTTTTTAATCAAACACCCCAACACCTGTAGAACAGACATTTTGTCACTTAAAGCAATACGCATCGTCTCTTTCTTGTCCATTATTTTACAAATCCTCTATATTATAATTTGGTAAATCCCGATAAGTAGTAGGATTGATTTTAACTGTAACTTGTGTATCAGTAATGACCTTGTTATTATTGTAATTAGTTACTTCCCGCTGTTGCTTTAAGCGTTCTTCGTTTTCCATATAATAAATATAAACCAAAGCGCTCCATCCGTCAGGAGAAACAGTCTTACCTTGGGAACAACAATATTGTAAGGTGCTTATAATTTTTTTACTGTTATACCCTTTCTTGTTTAGGCTGTCTATTGTTGCGTACCAACTTTCGGGAGCATGGTTTAATCCACATTCTTTTAATAAGAAAATTACTAAGTCTTTTTTATCCTTGTCGTTTTCTAGGGCTTCTCGTTGCATATGCGCCTTAGTGTCTTCTTGATTAGATAGACAGTCCTTGCATATTTTTTTACCCCTAATTATTTTATATTGCCCCTCAATAAGAGGGGCGTGACAAACATTACAATATCCAGCCATAAAAATTAATAACCGTTTGCAATCAAAGCGTCCAACAACTGCTCAACCTGGGCTCTCTGATTCTCGGTTGCGCTACTAACCTTGAAATCTCTGTTTCCCAATTCTTTCAAAAGAATGGATTGATACAGTTCGGGCGAACCTGTCTTTTCAATAGTAGCCTGACCCTTTGCAATACAAAGACCTACTATCTCCGAGAAAGACTTGTCGTCCCAATTAGAACGAGCAGATTCCTTTTGTGCATCTTCATATGTGCTATAGTCAACTAAATTAGATTTTGACTTTTTGCTTTCTGCAACAACGGCATCTGTTATTGCTTTTTCCAACTTTTCCATATTCCATTCAGGAATGCTTTCTACGATTTCTGTAAAACGACTTCCTGCATGATAAGCGTGTGTACCC
>CALWKU010000083.1 GCA_944381345.1 uncultured Christensenellaceae bacterium | reverse complement strand
TGGGTTGCAGAGCATGCTGTATGGGTGTGTTCTCGTAACGCTGGAAAGTCTTTTTTGGGAGCCGTTTATATGATGGCTCGTAATTTGCTTTTTCCTAATTTTGAAACCTATATTATGAGTAATACGGGATTCCAGGCTAAAGATACTTTTACAAAATTAGAAAATATCACTAAAAAAAATATTGCTTCCTTAATGGGTACTTCGGATGTGTTTTTTAATGAGATTGTAAAAAGTAACGCTAATAGTGATGGTTTTGTTCACGGAGGTTCTCAGTATGAATTAGAGCTTTATAACGGTTCTAAAATTACGAGCTTGGTTGGTAAGGCAGAAAACGTAGTTGGTCATCGTTCTAATTTAAACTTTTATGACGAAGCTGGTAAAATCGACGAACATTATTTCGCTCTTACCAAACCTTTCACAACCCAGAACACAGACTTTAAGACAGGTATAGGATATGATAATAAGATTTATCCTTTAAACATTCCCACTCAAAACATATACGCTTCTTCAGCGGAGGGGGTGGACAGTCATTTATGGAAACAATATGTAGACTGTTCTAAAAATATGTTAATGGGGATTCCAGGTTTTTTCTGCGCTGATATCAATTGCGAACTTCCATTAAGACCATATATTAATGGTTATAGCTGTTCTCCGTTGTTGAAACAATCAGAAATAGATTCGGCTTTAAGAACTAACGAAGCAAGAGCAATGAGGGAATATTATAATATTTTTGATAGTTCGGGAGGCTCTGATGCAGCAGTACAAAGACCAGCAATTCTAAGAAACGAATTTAGATATCTCCCCACTAACTGTAGCATGGGACCAGATAAACATTATGTTATATGTTATGACCCAGCATTACAGGCAGATAATAGTTTTGTGCTTATAGGAGAAATTTTTAAGGACCCCGAAAAAGGTTGGAAAATTAGAATTGTTAATGGAATTAATTTAATTGAAATTTTGGGTCCAAATGATAAGAGACCATTACGTACCCCCGAACAGTTAGAATGGCTAAAGAAAATAATTGTAGCTTACAACGGAACGGCTCCCGAATATACAAATATTGATGTGTATATTGATGCTGGTCCTGGTGGAGCAGGAAGACAGTATGCTGACTTATTAATGATGGACTGGAAAGATGCTAATGGACAGTTGCACCATGGTATATATGATTCTAGTGATGAGGCTTCGGTTAATCAGAAAGCGAAATTTCCTCATGCTTGTGATTGTTTGCATCTAATGGAACCCACTAAATTTAAATCTTTAATGTATACAGCGATGTCTGAAATGGTTCAGCAAGATTTAATCGAAATGCCAATGGCTTTACCAAATAATGGAGAGCTTGTTTTGGAAGACGGTACAAAAAAGACATTAACCTTAGAAGAGGTTAGAGCCTTATTGGAAATTGATTTAATGAAAGAAGAGGCTATGAGTATTCAAAAATTTAAAACTCAGGCTGGCAATATTCTTTACAAACTTCCTCCAAATAAGGAGAGAAAAATGCATGATGACCGTGCTTATTGTTTAGCAATGATGGGGTGGCACTTGTCTGAGATAATAAGAAAAGAAAGAACAGATATTCCAGTTCCTAAAACCGATTATACAGAATATTTACAGGTTGTTGCTAGTCAAAAAGGAGTGTCTACTCCTTTTGGTAACAGGTCTAATCCGTTTAGTTTTAAAACCCCTAAAGGGTTTTGGAATAAATAAAGGGGGATAAGATGGTAGCTAAAATATATACAGATTTAGAAAAAATCAATTTAAATAAATTATATGAAAAATTTCGTAATTACGACATTGATTTTTGTATAGCTAAAGAAGTTATTTATATACACTATTCGAACTATAGAGACAATAACCCAGTATCAATTAGTTATATAATGAAAGAGCTGAATATAAAAAATTTCTATTGTAAGGAAATAACTGAAAAACCAGATTTTTACGATGGGAATTTTATACACCAGTGGTGTTACGAAAAGATAGAGGAAGACATGGAGGAAAAAATTAATTTTGAGAAACAAGAAGTTTTACAAGATATGATGAAATCCATAAAAAAATGTCAAGAATTATTAAATAACAATACTAAAAAGGAGGAGACAGAAGATGGAGGAAAAACGTAAACGCGGAAGACCTCGTAAAATACCTATTGAAGAAAATGATAATATTTTATCAGAAAAGTCTAATACTCTCCTTATGTCCAATACTAAACCAATAACTGTGAATGATGTTAAACAGTCTTTAACGGCATTATATAATCAAGTTATAACCTCTCGTAATTATAGTATTACAGACGGTTTAACTCAGTATAATCCTTTTTTACAGAATAGTCGTTTAAAATCATTAAGTGCTCCTCCTGTCACTTATAGTCCAGAGCAAATTAATAGTTTTTTAAAGGAGCCGCAATATCATGAATTTGAATTGCGTTCAGCGGGGTCAAGTTTAGCTGCAAGCCAATATTTGTATTATAAGATTTTAAGAGAGGCGGCAGATATTCCTATGTTTTTAAACTATATTGTTCCACCCGTTTTGACTATGGAGCAATATAAGGATAAAAAATTTCAAGATGAAGAAGAGTTCGTTAATGATTGGGTAGAGGTATTTGATATACCTAATACTTTAAAAAGGACGGCGTTAGAAGTTAAAAGAGAAGGTAAAGCCACTTATGTTTTTAGGCAATGTATAGATGAAAATTCCAAAGGGAAAAGAAAAGTTAAGTATGTAACTTGGCAAAAATTACCTTCAGCTTTTACAAAATTAACTGCTATTGGAGAACATGGGTATATAGCAAGTTTTAATTTATTAATTTTTTTAAATCCTGCATATTCACCTAGTCAATATCCTGAATATATTAGAAATATTTGGAACGACTTACAGCAAAATGAAATTGTAGGATATAAAGATAAGAAAAAAACGAAGTTGTCTCTGTTAGATATTAATAAACTGAACAATTACCGTTATGACTTTAATGGTGAAAGCGTTCAGGGAATTTTTGAAGCCACGAAAGACTCTTATATGTATTGGGTACAATTACCTCAAGACTTGTGCTTTACTTTTGCAAGCGATAGCTCTAATGTTTGGGTGGCTCCTGATACTATGGGACTGTTTAGTGCTTTACAAGAGTTGACAGATTATAGTGTTTTAGCTGGATTAGTAGCTAGTACTCCTCTTACTGCAATTCTCACAGGACAGGCAGAAACTTGTAGTAATGCTCAGCCAGGACAGGACCAAACGGTAATGTCCCCTCATACATTGTTGGCTTTTCAGAATGCGTTTAATAGTATTTCTTCAAGTAATGTACAAGCGTTTTTTGGTCCATTGAAAGATTTAAAATTGCAATCATTACCTAATATTCCCAATGCTTCTGATATAAAAACTAAGGCAGTGCAAAACTTTATTTCTGTAGCTGGTGAAGGGGGAATAATTACTTCTGCGGATAAACCTTCGGTAGCTATGATAAAAGGTGCACAGGCTTTAGCGGCATCACAATATGATTTTGTAACTCGTCAATTTGAAACTATTTTAAATATGTTACTTAATACTTGGACTGGAGTAGAATATGAGTGGAAAATTTGTATCTGGGGAGATATATATAGTTATGATACGGCGGTTAAGACCTTAAAGGATTTATTGTACAGTGGCGCTACTTTTGTACTACCACAACTAGCTTCCGCTTATAAGTTAAATATGCGTCAAGTTAAAGGGATAGGTAATTATATTGAGGCAAACAAAATTTATGATTTGTTTAAACCTTTAACTTCTAACAACAGTCAAAAGTCTACTACTAATACCGTGGGGAGACCACCGATAGATGATAACGAAGTTATAAACGATGATACGGCCGCAAGTAAAGATGCTGGTAATAACGTGACAGAGAATAAAACCTATGTTGCAGGACAGTGTTTATTGTGTGGAAGCGTGACGGAAGAAAATCATTTGTTATGTACTGACTGTGAAGAAAAATATGGATGGGAGGAAGAAGACAATGAATGACATTAAGTGTAATCATGATATTAATACTCCTCATCATACAGTAGAGCTTTTTAACAGACGTTTTTTGGTATATCCTGAGATAATTTACGGTGTTTGCACCGTTTGTAAGAAAAAATTAATTTTTATAAAAGAAGAAAATCATTATGTTCTAAAGGAGGAACAAGACAATGAAGATGTCTGAAAATACATATAATCAGTTAAATGATTTACTCCAGAAGAGCTTTGATTTTAACGCTTTTGCTGATAATTGTGCGTATAATATAGATTATACACGTTATCCTAATATTGGGAATATTTATCATCATTCATTTGCACATATATTCCCTCAATTGGCTGATGTTATTAGTGAAATAATGATAAAATTAAATGCTCGTCCTGTTCGTAAGCCTCTGAATGGTTATATGGAACAATATGCGGATTTAGTCACATTATTTAATGAAAACAATAAGAAAACAGAAGAATATCGAGACGCAATTCGCCAAACGATTGATATAGCAGATTTAGAAGGGGATTACGAGATTCGGATAGCTATGGAAAACTTTTTATTAGAGTTTTTACCCTTTGTAAAACAAAGTGATATTTGGTATAATAAAGCTATTCAATATTCTAGTGCTCCTCAGCAGTTTGACGTGCATTTTGAAGAATTAACTACTTTTATTCCAGTTATAAAAGATTAAAATAGGAGGGAGATATGACAATAGCAGAACAAATTACTGTTTATGGCGTATTTCCTGTGGCGTTTGCTTTAGTTGCAGCTTTGTTGTTTTTGATGTTTCGTTCTAATAAAAAAAATTCAAATGACCAACAACAATTAATTAGTAAACTTATGAGTGACCAGCAACAGGCTAATAACAATATGCAAAAGCAGTTTTTAGCTGTGGCTCAGCAATTGTTACAAAACACCAATCCTCGTCATAGTGCCGAAGAGGAAGATAACAACCGTAAGACAAATTTGCTAATTAATATGCAATTACAAAAAATTCAGTTACATACTAATGCTAATCGTGTGAGTTGTTTTTTGTATCATAATGGAGGTCGTGATATTTTAGGGAGAAGCTTTCAAAAAATGTCTATGACTCACGAAACAATAGATAGTAATACTGTTAGTGTAATGAGTTCCTATCAGAACATTCCACGTATGATGTTTCCTGTATTAGTACAAAAATTATCCGATGAAGGGTATTACGATATTACTGATATAAAAAATATTAAAGAGCTTGATGCTATAACTTACCAGTCGTTATATACACGTGGTGTAAAATCGGCGTTTTTTCGCGCAATTAAAACTACTGACCATATTACTTTAGGATTTGTTTTAATTGAGTTTACCACAAATGCGTGTGGAGATATAGAGGATTTAAAAAGATGTTTGTCAAATAAGGCTATAAAAATTAGCGGAGCGTTGGAGGTAGAAGATAATTCGAACTTATTCAAAAAGGGGGAAATACAATGAATTTAAAATATTTTGAATTAAGTTCTAATCAAATTAAAATTAGAAATACTTTAATGAACAAAAGTTTCATTGAAATGGAAATTTATGCTATTTCTAATGCTGACCCCAATCGTAATCAAAGTTGTTTCACTTTAGATTCCATGAAAAAAGGAATTAATACTTTTACTGATAAACCTATTATGGGTTTTTTTAACGGGGACGATTTTGAACAGCACAATGGAAAAGTTGGGTATGACTCTGAGTTAAAGTGTGAATATTGGGACAATAGCAACGGAGAGCAAATTTTAGGTTTTATTCGAGATAGGGACCGCAAAGAAATAAAGGAAAAAGATGGTTTATCTTGGATAGTGACGACCGCCATGGTTTATACAAAATATAATTATTGGCAAGTTAAAAGGCTTTTACGAGACAAAAATAAAAAAGTGTCTGTAGAGGTTGCTATTTTAGATAGCGAAGTCATTAATGGGATTGAGTATATTTATGATTTTGAGTTGATTGGAATTACAATTTTAGGAAGTAAAAATGGAATTCCTATTCAAGAAGGCATTGCTGGTGCGAAGTTATCAATTTTAGACGTAAAAGAAAAATTAAGTTATGCCAACCAAAGCAAGGCTATCTGTTTTGCTTACGAAAACCTACAAAACGGAGAGAAAAAAACAAGCAAGGCTGATATGGATACAAAAAAAGCGTTAAAAGTTAATAAGTCTAAAGAAGCTATGTCAGATACAGAATGGGGAAGCGTAGACAAAACCGCTTTGCGCAATAAGGTGGTAGAAGCTTCTAATTTTAAAACCATAGCGAAAGACGTATTTTTAGATTTACGAGACGGATGGGAAAACGGAGAAACTTCTAAATTAAAATATCCCGTAATGCAGCTTAAAGGAGAAGAATTGGTGTACAATCGAGGAGGACTTGCGTCAGCTAGAGGGTACGCCGAAAAAAACGGAGACGATGCGGTTATATCTAAATTAAAATCTATTTATAAACATTTAGATTTACCCTGGGACGAAGAAGATAAAAAATATTCTTTGGGTGACCCTGAAGATTATGAAGATAAAAATATTACTAAAAAGGAGGAAAGTATGTCAGAAGAAGAAATTTGCGCTTTAAAGAACGAATGCGATGAACTGCGCATGCGTTGTCAGGACTATGAAAATAAGTGTACTGAATATGAATCAAAGTGTACCGAATATGAGTCAAGATGCGAAGAGTATCAGAACAAATGTGCGGAATATGAAACAAAATGTGGTGAGTACGAAGCTAAATGTGCTGAATATGAAGCTAAATGTTGTGACTACGAAGCTAAATGCACTGAATACGAATCAAAGTATGCAGATTACGAAGACTACAAGGTTCGTTGTGAAAAAGCAGAGTCTGAGTTAGAATCAATTAAACAGGAAAAAATGAATACGTATTTAACTGATTTAGCTAGCAAAATGAAACTAAACGCTGAAGAAACTAAAGAACTTACAGAAAAATGTAGTGCTAAGGGCTTTAGTAGTATTGAAGATATTGATGCAGCGGTAGCTTTGGTTTATTTCAACAAACAACGTAAATTAACTGAAGAATCTGGGTCTACTGGCCACTTTACTGCTCCATTGGCTCCTAAGGGAGAAGATGGGGAAGGTAATACAAGCAAACGCACTGGAACACCTTCTATTCTTGAGCGTTTAAAATCAAATATTAAATAAAAAAGATTAAAGGAGAAAATTAATATGGCTAATGCAACAATGTTTAAAGCAAGAATGGCATCAGAAAGCGTGTTGTCTTTAGTAGGTTCTACTAAATTCCAAGCATCTAGCGAATACGCACCTATTACAGATGGCGCACTAGTGGTTTTACAGGGATTGGCACCTAATGATGCATATAATATCGGAGACGTAGACGATGCGGTGGATTATAATGTATTCCTTTCTACTGCTCCTACTGCTGCTACTGACGATGTAGTAATTGTCGATATTGCAGGTATTTCTAATGGAGATATTGCAGGTAATAACTATAAAATGGGAATTAAATTATATGGATTGACCGCTCCTGCGGGCGAAGCAGTCCGTTATCGTACTCTCATGAAAGGTGACTTATATTGGTTAAGTGATGGTTGTTTTGTAAGCGCACCTACAGTTGGCCAATATGCAATCGCAACCGCAAGCAGCGTACAACATACGCCTAATGCTTCTAATCCTGGAGCAGGTCAATATTGTGTTAAAATTTTAGCTAGTAAAGGATTTACTGCTGGCTCTAACAATATTGGTACCTTGTATTTGTGCCAGGTTCAATAATAATAAGGAGGATTAAATAATGATAACTGTTTTTAATTATCATCAGAGTGACGATGAAATGTTTAACACTATCGTTGATGCGGTTGGTGAATCAGTACGTCTTACCGTTGAAAACAAGAGAGATGAAAAGTATGATGAAATGCAGCGTGATATTTGTTCTAATGTTGCAAAATATATCGTAAAAGATAATCCTCGTTACTCGAAAGAGTTTGAAAAGAAAGGTAGTGAAATTTTAAAAAATGCTAATGTAACTAAAAATCAAACAGTACGTGAGAATTTTAATGCTGTAATCGCTGAAATTATCAATGTAGCTATTCCTACTACAACTTCAAAAGCTTTTGGCGATACATTTATGGAAATGCATCAAGTTGGCTGGGGAGATACTGCTCGTTTCTTGATTTCGTCTAACGACCTTTTCCAAGTTAACGAGATTGCAGAAGGTGTTTTACGCGGTGTTTTACAGCCTATTTATAACGACGAAATCACCGTTAACTGCGGTACGATGGAAGTAGCTACTTCTATTGATTGGTACGCTGTTGCTTCTGGTAATTTTGACTGGGGTATGTTTGGACAGCGCGCTGGTGCTTCTTTTGGTGGTTATATTATGCTTAAAGCTATTGGGGCTTTGGCTTCTGCAACTACTAATTTAGGTGCTGCTTATACTGCGGCTGGTGTTACTACTAGTCAGTGGTCCACTATTGTAGAAAGGGTTTCTTCTGCTAACGGTGGCGCACCTGTTTATGGTATTGGTACTCTTAATGCCTTAAATAAAGCTATTCCTGCTACTGTTGGTTTACAGTATGGCTTAGGCAACGAAGTTGCTAAGGAAGGTTTCTTGGATAAATATTTAGGGGCTAGACTTGTTCCTATTGACCAAGTAATTGTTCCTGGAACAGTTAATACGACTGCTCAGTTGGCAATTCCTAATGATACTATTTATTTAATTGCTACAGACCAATATAAGCCTGTTAAAGTAGTATTTGAAGGAGATTCAGTGGTTATTGAAACCGTTCCTCAGCGTACTACAGACAAAACTTACGGTGTCAGTATGCAGATGAAAATTGGTGTTGCTGCTATTGTTGGAAGCAAGTTTGGTGCAATTACTCTTCCTCAGGGCGACTAATTTTAATGATAAGTAAAAGGAGAAAAAAGGATGGCTAATACAGCGAAAACAAAAAATGAAACATTGGATGCTTCGAAAGCGGCTTCTAATGTAAATAATACGGATATGGCTAATTATTTTAGCGCCGAAATTGCTAAAATTAAAGAAGAATATGACAGACAAATAAAGGAACAAATGGCTTCTTTCAAGGCTCAACTTGAAGCGATGAAAGAGGCCATGACGGCTCCTGTCAATACTAAAGTTTTTACAAATAATCTGAACGACCAAATAAAAATTGTACATTTGGTGCAAAGAGTATCTGGACTTACTACCCATATAAAACTTTCTAATCTTGAAATTATTTTGAGAGATTTAGGAGAGGAAAGAACTGTAACTCTACAACAGTTTGAAGAACTGGTTGGCAAATATAGAAGTTGGTTTACGAAAGGTATTATTAGTGTTGCGGCGGGATATGAAGATATTGCCGAGCGTTATGGACTATCAACCGCAAAAGGATACCCCTTAAATTCTGAATTTATGGTTCGATTAGGCAAGTTTCCTATGGATAAATTAGAAACGGTGTTTTCTCGTTTACCTGAGGCGGGCCAAGCTTTTATAATCAGTTATTGGACTCGTAAAGCTTTAGAGGAAGACCCTGATTTTTGCGATATTCGCAAGATTGAAATTTTAGATAGAATTTCTAATGGGGGATGTACTTCTTTAAGAGCAGAATTAAATAAAAAGAAATAATATAAAAGGGGGTCATAATAATGATAACGAATAAGTCTATTTACGCTCGTGCAATTTATTTAATTGATGACCCTGATATTTCAAATGCTTATGCCAATAATATCATACAGTTTCAAAAAATTATGTACCCTTTTTTAGAAAACGGGGTAAGTATCATAACAGCTCCTACGGGGGTGTCTGCTTTATTAAGTAGTCAAACACCCCCTCAAGGACAGACTGAGGTTATAGATGGTACTGGAGAATCTACTTATGTATTATCCGTAACCCCTTTGGAAAATTCAGATATTGTTGCTTATGTTAATAATACAATAGATACAGGGGCAGTATATAATGCAGAAAATAATTCAATTACATTTTCTGCCCCTGTTGCTACTGGAACTACGGCGGCAGTAGAGTGGTATTATGGTGGAGCATTTACTGGAGATTTTTCTACTGTTAACGGTAAGTTTCCTTTAAATTCGTTAGAACAGCGTGTTATTGATTTATTAGCACGGGCAACGGTCATTTCTTGGGCTGACAAAGAAAGAAACTTTTTATTAGATATTCGTAATTTGTTAAACGATACAGATTTTCAATTACATTCTCCTGCTGCTTCTTTAAGAGCGAAGACCGATTGGGTCAAAGAGTTGAGACTAGAGATTTTTAATTTACAAAATAAATTAGATTGGGATTTAAGGAATCAAAATAGGAGTTATTATGGATATTGAAGGAAATAAATTAATATTATCAAAAGAGGGCAAATTAAAATATCTAGAGAAGTTAATAGGCAAAATGATAAAAATTCTTTATCTTATTGAGGAAGAAAAGGTAACAGGAAATTCTCCTAAGGATTTTATTTATGGACAGTTAATTGAATTAAATTCTGCCAATCAATTATTTGATAATGAATTGATTGAAATCATTATAAAATTAAATATTGTATATAATGATTATAAAAAAGAAGATTTTAAAAATATAAAAAAACAAATTTTTGAAATCAAAAATAAAATTATTTATTTAAGCTCTATGCTTAAATGAAAAAGGGGGAGATTATGGGACAAATTTATGATACGACTTATACTCCTACGCCCTATAATTTAATTTCACAAACTCCTCCTAATATGCCCGCAAACAATTATTATTTATATAGCCTACAAGAGAAAATTAACGCCGACTGGAATTATCGTTCTAATAGAGTAGATATTGAACAAGAGATGAACTTTGGAGAAGAAGATTATAGTCCAATAGAGGTTGTAATTCAATCAGTGCGCAACGATAAGGGAACTAAGGTGTCTGACGATATTAGACGTTTGGTTTTTAAGGACGTAAAATATGAGGTTAGTTTAGGGACCAGATTTAGGTTTTCTTATCAATTTGATATTGACCAGCCTGATGAGGAAAAAGATGTTTGGATTTCTACAAATAGGGATAGTGCTTCTCCTACGTCACAAGTAGTTGTTACCAGATGTAATGGCACGCTAGGGTCAATTTATCAAGACTCTAATGGAGTATCTCAATATCATTACGAACCTGTGATTTGCACTACTAACTTAAGTACTGTAAGTTTATATTATAATGATGTAATTGTGACTCCTCAGGCTCAGGTAATGCTAATTGTGCAACATAATCAATATACCAAAAACTATAATTTAAATCAGAGGTTTATATTAGGATATGACAAGGTTTACAAGGTAAAGGCTATAAATAAGTTTAATAGTTTAACTACTTATAACCCATATGATATCGGGACTATTTTATTATATGCTGAATTGGATGAAATCTCAGAGAAAGACGACTTTGAGAATCGAATTGCATTTAATAGCAATGATACCCCTCCCGTTATCACTCCTCTTCCCTCTGTGGAAGATTATAGTTTGCAAATTACTAAACCTGTTCCGTTGCCTACTCAGTTATTTAGTACCCCTATACAATTTGAAGGATACTTGTTCCAAGGCACAGAACAGACTACGGTCCCTGTGGATTTTACAGTAACATTGGAGGGCACGGCGTCGCCTCAAAATTATTATCAACTGACTAATATAGGTGCTAATAGTTGCACTTTACAAAGATTAAAGGTATATACTAAATCTCCGTTGATTTTAACTTGTTCGGTTTCTACTGAAAATAGTCCTATTGGTCAGGCTTTTACTCAAGAAGTTTCATTAAATTTAGGAGGGCTAGAATAATGATGGGTGGAATTGAAAGTTTTAATCGTTATACTAATTTAGATTCTATAGAATGGAAGATTGTTCAACATTTATTGGATAGTAATTCTATTTATAGCGATAATATTTGGAAGGCTTTGGCATATCCCACTACCGATTGTTTATTAAAACCCTCTTTAACCCGACAGGAAAAGATACAACTTATATATATGGACGACGGGGTTTCTGACGCAAAAAGGGTGTTTTTAATGCCTTACGTTGACGACGCATGGGAAGCACGAGCTTCGCGTTTGGACATTTATGTTTCTAAAATAACTCCTCAGAACCATGTAGTTTCAAAGGTGAATGTCACTTTTGAAATAGTGGTGCACAATAAAATTAATAACATTACTAGTGATACAGACCCTGAAAATCCAGATACTAATCCTTCTGAGTTAAATGAGAATGGAGATATTATGGTATTGGTAAAATCTCGTGCTAATGTTTTATTAAAAAATTTATTGGCAGAATTTAATGGAAAGTCTGTGGCAGACGGAATAGGTCAATTGCAGCACAACATAACAATGGACACCGATTGTAAAACTACCTATGAAATGTGGAATAATAAAGCTTATTTTGGTTATAAAGTGACTTTTTGTACCTTAATGAGCGGCTTGTCAGATGGATGTGAGGACTATTAAAAATGAAAATATTTAATACCTCTTTAAAAAAATCTATAGTTGAAGAGTTGCAATTTTTAGACCAAAATTATTTCGTTTTTGATACTCCCGTCCCTTTTAAAGAAGGGTTGATTTTATATCCTGTTACGGTTCGGCATTATAATGAATTTTTGGTTTGTTCCTCGTGTTGTATGTTGAATAAAAATAAAACAGCAGAAGGATTAATGTTGACAAACTTAGAGTTTTTGATACATAATATGGAAGATGAGCAAAATGGAAAGACCATAAGCGCACAGTTTTCTAGATTGATGGAATTAGTGTTTCATATTAAAAACGGATATTTTTGTAAAAAATGTAAAAAACATTTTACTTTCTTAGAGTATTTAGAAATGTTACAAAAGTCTCCCGAATCTGTTGTATGTCCAGATTGTGGAGGAGAAGAATTTAGCGAAGTTCTAAAGTATTATGTTAACCAAAAAACTCACAAGTCAGAATTTTTAATCAATGGAGTGGTTGTAAACAGTAAGGACTTTGACCGTTTAAGGCAAATAATTTTATATCAAAATTTACCTGATTATGTTGATGATTCTTTCGTAAACGAAGAAATTAAAGAGGACCAAAGAAAAAGACAGGAAATTTTAAGTAAAGGGCAACAAGGGGTTTCTGCCTCTTTAGAAAAAAAAATAGTTGCTGTCGCAAGCGCGACGGGGTTTAAGATAGAAGATATTTATGATTATTCTATACGTAAGTTTTTAATGTTACTTACTACGGTGGATGATATGATTAGATACCAAGCAGACCGTGTTGGATTAATGACGGGAATGGTATCTACTAAAACACCTATTGAACATTGGATTTATAAAAAGGATAAATCTTTATATGAAGGATATAGAGATGCTAATGAATATAAAGCATCAATTAATTCCGCAAAATAATAAAATAAATAAGGAGATAAAATATGGCAAGATATTTTTTGGCTTCTGTTGGTGATGCAGAAGCGTTTGTAAAACAGAATGGAAAGCTTGTACATTTCTTTTCTGCCAAAACCTTAACTGATTCTTCAATTAACATTAGTGTAACTGGAGAAGAAGTACGTGGTGGTGTAGGAGCTCAATTACAGGGGCAATTCTTCCATACTTCTACGTTTAGTGTTAGTTTGACAGATGCTATGTTTAAGCTTGAATATTTACAGGCTCAAATGGGTGGCGAAATTGTTCAGGGCGGTTACGGATTGACAAATGAGTCCTTAACTGTTGCTGCAGGTGGAACGTTGACTTTAACAGGTACTCCTATAGAGATTTTACAGGGCACTGGGGCAGTTGTATGGTATAACCGTCCAGGCTCTACTGATTACGGCACTTATGTATTCCCTGAAGGTACAGCAGGTACTTTTAGCTTCACGGTTCCTGGCGCTCAAGCAAACGATGAGTATTGTGTGCATTATTATTCCGCTCAGGCAGACGCGCGTACTTTGATTGTTAATTCAGATTTCGTTCCAGCAGAATTGATTTTGTTCTTAACAACTTCTTTATATGCTGGTGACGCTTCAGCTCCACAAACAGGTAAACGTGTTGGTACTGTTACTGTTAAGATTCCTCGTTTCCAATTAAATGGAACTATGGATATAGCTTTAGCTATGGCTTCTGCAGCTACCATCCCAATGACTGGTAATGCTCTCGCATATGAAGATGCTTGTGAAGGTGCTAAATATGCAGAAATAGTTGAATATATTGAGGTGTCGCCTTATAATGGTTATACTTCATTATATGCGGATGCTGATTCTATTAATGCTGGAGACACACCCGTTGTATACGCTATCGGTTCTAAGAAGATTCCTTTATTAATGGATAACGCGTCTATTCAGTTTGTCCCTAATTTGCAAGAAGGAGCAATTGCCGAGGCTCAAAAGGGACAAACCATCAATATGAGTTTTACTTATACTGATATTAATAAGCAGGAAGTCACCATTACTGGTAGTATTGCTGTTCCTGCTGGAGACTAATAAAATATGAAGTGTTCGTATATGACGGGGGAAGGTAAAAAACCTTTTAATTGTTCTATATTAAAAGAACCCTGTCCTTTTCAGCGTTGGTGTACGACAGACCGTATTTATAAACCTACTAATTCCGTACAATTATGTAATGTTCGGATAAAACACGAACAAGAAGGGCAGAGATAAGTCTCTGCCCTATTGTTTATCAGGGAGGAAATGGAATGATAGATGTTACAAGTAAACTAGTTTTTTCCAATGCTAGTGCTACGGGTACAAAAACTTTAGCAGTTGCTCAGGGGGAAATATTAACTTTACAAGTAGATGGAACGTCTACTGGATTATCTTTGGTAATACGGGGAATAAATAATCCAACCTCTAATACGTCTTATCCTTTAATGGGATATGATTTAAGTACTTTTACTACCGTTGCCTCAATTGGCGCGAACGGATTATATCAATTTTCTGTTGTTGGATTGTCTCAAGTTCAGATTAATATATCAAGCATCTCTTCTGGTTCTGTGAATGTTTTTGCACGCATTTCAAAGGAGGGATGATATGGCTGTAGATACTATTGCGCGCGCCCTAGCGTTAAATAAACAAGGGGGAGGTTCGGGCTCTAGCTCTATTGAAACTATCCAAGTAAACGGGGTTACGCAGTCTGTGGTAGACGGGGTGGTTAATATATCGGTTCCTGCTAAAACAAGCGAACTTACAAATGACAGTGGTTTTCAAACTAGTCAACAAGTTCAAGAGACATTGCAAGACTATGTGCCCCTGGCTACTTATAATCAGTTGCTAGCAAGAGTGGAAGCAATTGAGAGCTCGTTAAATCAGCCTAATGCGGCTATATTAATGGTAGAAGATACAGGAGGAGCGACAACATGACTTTAAATATTGGTGATTGGATAGCATTGGGGGTTGTAATAGCAATTATTCTTGGTGTAATTATATACTACACTGTAAAAATTGTTAAGATGACTCCTGAAGACAGGAAAAAGAAGATAGTTACGTATTTAAAGGGAGTAGTTGCCTTAGCGGAGCAAGAATTGGGCTCTGGACAAGGCGAAGCGAAACTTGAAGAAGTGGAGGCTTATTTTAATAAGAATGCTCCTATTTTATTAAAAGTTTTATTGTTTTTAACTGGCAAGGATAGTTTAAAAGATTTAATTGAACAAGCCTTAAGTGAAATTAAGGAAAGTTTTGGAACTACAAATGACGATTCTAGCTCAGATTAGTGGTTTTTCCTTAGTATTATGGTTTTGTATAGATAGAGTCAAAATACTGTGGAATAAATATAGTTGGGGGAAATATATTACCCTATGTTTATCTATTGCTTTAGGAGAGGTGCTGGCTTTTGGATTTAAGTTGGATTTTATTTATGGGACAGAATTATTTGATAGTATAACTATCATTGGAATGATATTTACAGGGATTATTTTGAGTGCTGGCGCTTCTCCTATCGCTGAGTTAGTTGAAATGTTGAAAGCTACTGGGGAAAAAACAAAAAAGTAGTTTAGAATTATTGGATAAATAATTGGTTTTATAGCGACGTTTCCTTTAAAAACGTCTCTTCCATAATAAATAAAATTATATTTTTATTTATTTTTAAAAAGAGGGAAAAGGGGATAAAAAATGGAAATAAAATTTAAAGATAAATTAGAAAATTACGATTATATTATAGGCGTAGATTTAGCTAGTTACAAAACAGGCGTTTGCGTTTATGATATTAAACAAAATTGTTTTGTGGATTCTAACGTGATTGAAGTTTCAAAACAATCAGAAGACAAGATTTTTGAATTGTATAATAAACTAGATGCGTTTTTTATTGAATTATTGGCTAAAAGGTCAGGAAATTATATAATAGTTAAAGAGGCTTGTCCGTCTCAAAATGGACCGTTTAGTACTATTAGTACCCTTCAGTCGTTGGCGCAAGCTCACGCAGTGCTTGATATTGTAGCCACTTTACATAAAATTCCTTTTTATGATTATCGAGGAGTTCATTCTATTACTGTAAAATCTTTTTTTAGGACTAAAGAAAATTCAAAACCCCAAAAAGAAGATATTAGAAAAAAAATAGTAGAGTTTTACAATTTAAAGGATGACGAGCTTACTAATGATATTAGTGATGCGATGGGAGTGGTCCATGTCTTTATTCACAAAAAGTGGAACGCAGATATTGACCAAGAAATAAAAAATATTAAGAAAGAAATTAAAGCTTTAATAAAAGAAGAGGCTATTAATATAAGAAAAGATAAAATACAAGCGTTGGAAGATATTAAAAGGAGGGAATAAAATGCCGAGAACTACTGTGTATAATAAGAATCAAACTTTAACTGAAGATTTGAAACACGTGAACCGCGTAAATAGTAGGTTAGAAAAAGATTACTTGAACTATTGCGCTTCTAATGATAGAAGTCCCTCCACAATACGACAATATAAAAACGTATTAGATATTTTTTTTGTATGGAATCTTAAGGAAAATGGAAACCCAGATTTCGTAAATATCAAAAAAAGAGAATTTATAAATTTTTTCGCCTATGGGCGCAACGAAATGGGGTGGAGTTCTAATAGGCTGGCGGTTTTTAGAGCTGTTTTGAGTAGTCTATCAAATTACGTGGAAAGAATTTTGGATGATGAGTTTCCTACTTTTCGTAATGTAGTTAAGGTTTTAGAGCCAATTAGAGTAGAACCCATACGAGAGAAAACCGTTTTAACTCCTGAGGAAATTGAAGAAATAATAAAAATGTTGGTTGAAGACGAGCTTTATCAAGAGGCTTGTTGGGTAGCTTTGTTATATTCTTCTGGTATGAGGAAAGCGGAGGCTACGCAAATGAAGGTCGATTTTTTTAATTCGAGTAACGTTGTTTTCGATGTAATGTACAAGACTCCCAAAATTCGCACTAAAGGACATGGGGTAAACGGGAAAAGAGTACCTCGTTATGTTTTTGCCTACACTTTTGACCCTTATTTAAAACTATGGTTAAACGAAAGGGAAAAGTTAGGTATTAACAACGACTACCTATTCGTTGTAAAAAAAAATGGGGAATATCAACCCGCCACAATTGTCACCTTTAACTCATGGGCTCGTAGAATAGGAGAAATGTTCGAGGTGGATTTTTATGCTCATAGTATGAGACATGCTTGGACCACTAAATTAAAAAGAGGCGGCTTCCCAGATGCAGTTATACAAAAATTGCAAAATTGGGCCAATGTTGATATGGTAGCCATATATGATGATGGTGACGGAGAAGAAGAATTAGCAGATTTTTTCGCTTCGAAGAATAAGAAAGGAGAAAAATAATGGAGATAATTGATTTTAAAGAGGTTTTAAAAACTTGTGCAGATTTTGTTATTGCTCCTAATAAAGAAAATCAAGAATTGTTGAACAATTTACAGCAGAGGTTGGTGGTTAAATCCTATTTACCATTGGCTGATAAGGTGGTTGTATTGTTTAAGATTATGAACGATTCAGACCAGCCTGTGGATACCTTAAGCTCCGTATTTACGATTGGAGTAGAAGTGGCTTGTTTATTTGATGGACTGTTGGCTTATACAAATATAGGTTCTAACATTGATTTTTTAGATAAAACTTATGAAAACTATGATTATTTACAACAATCGGGGCTTGTAGAATATATTTTCCAATATTGTGAAAAAGATTACAGGACGCTGGTTCAATTAATAGATAGAACCATAAATTATCATAATCTAATAGACCTTATGACGACTTTAAAAGATTTGAATTTAGAGAAAGCGGAAGAATTAAGTAAGCAAGTGAAAGAAATGCAAGCAAATATGGATTCTGACACTATTAGAAATATGGCTGATATAGTGAGATATAATAACCCCAATTTGTATAAATTGGAAGGAGCAATAGAAGACGAGGCTCTAGATAAAATATTAAGAGCTGATAGAATAGAAAAAATTAAAAAACAATAATTATTAGAGATTCGCATACGTGCGAGTCTCTTTTTATCTTAAATTATAAGAGGAGGATAAAATATGGGAAAAATAGACAAGAATGGTTTGTTTCAGGCACTTTCTTCACTGTCTAGTTTGACGGGAGCCAAAGATATCGAAAAACAATTAAAAGATTTATCTTCCGCTCTTGAAGATAAAAATGCTTCGGTATCTGAGGATATAAGACAAATCGCTAATACTATACAAGACAATGGTTTTGGTAGTCAAATCAAAAGTTATATTGATAATTTAACCACTTACACCGCTACTATCGAAGACGGCGCACATAGGTTATTAACTTTAAGAAAAGACGTAGAAAGAGTTACTAGAATGGTCCCTAGTCAAATAGGAAGGGCAGTAGCTCAAATTGCGGACAGCAATAGCTTAGGAAGGCTAGTACAGGGCTATGACCAATATATTAATTCTTTGGAAAAAACCGTAGCAGACAAGGTAAGAAATGCAATAAAGAATATTAGACCTTTACATTCTGAAATTGTTCCTGGGCAAGGTATTACCTCTTATAATGAAGCAATAGCGAATGTTATTAAGGATACTAGCAAGTTCACTCCTCAGCGCGCGGGAATAGTCCCATATACTAAAGGCGGAAAAAAACAATATGACTTTATTAATCCAAATCAAACAAAACCTGTTACTGCCGCTAAGATACCTGATAATATTGAAAAAATATTACAAAAAGAAAATCAAAGAGCACGAACAAGACGTACTACCTATGCGGAAAGCGAGTTGCCAGAAGATTTAGAGTTTTCGTCTGCTTTCAAGCGCGTAATAAGTAAAATGGCCGAAAAGGGCATTTTAGTTTCTGATTATATTTATGATGCTAAAAATAATCAGATAACATTAATGATAGGTAAACAAGGCGAATCTGAAAGAAAACCTTTAAAAATAGGAATAGATACTAATAATGTTTTTAAAACTTCAACGGGAAGTGCTGCGGAAAATAGAATTATTGTGACCGAAAATTGGAAAAACGGGCTAATGAAAGGAAGCAAGTATATTGAGGCACAAACCCAACAATTATTAGATATTGAGGATTCTTTAAGATATTTAAAAACTGATAAGTCAATTGGTTCTATAGCAAGACGTTTGCAAGAAAAAGGAGAGCAATCTGTTAAAAGAGCTCCTCGTCATCCTTTTCTAACCAAAGAAGAATATTATAGAGAAAAGGAGAAGTTAGAAGATTTTGAGGTGGGAACTCCTCAGCAAAATGCAATAAAGGGCAATGTAGCAGATTATAGTCGTTATATAGAAACCATGAAAGCAAGATATGTAAAAAATGGTTATAAAAATATAACCTCTAATCAAATATATCAAGCTTTGGCTATGTTACTGCAAAATCCTGAACTTTATGACCCAATTATTAGGAACGACCCTAATTTAATAGCTCTGACAGAAGATAGTTTTTTATATAACTCATTGAAAAAATTTGCCGCTTCGAGTAGAAATCAAAATATTGGTCATACTTTTGCTACTGTTTCGGAAAAAAGTGCAGAAACTGGAACTATAGGACTTAATAGTGCTCAAAACCCCACGATATCGATTAAAAGATTGCAAAATTTAGGAGGTTTGGCTACTGAGGGATATATTCGTAAGCCATATGGCTTTAGTAATCCTAAAGGGAAAAAGCTTGGACTTGAATATGGAACGAAAGGTGGGTTTGGTTCTAGTGTTGGGTTGTTAAAATTATCGCCAGATGCATTATTTGATTATATGCAAAAATATAATGCTACCAATCCGCGTTTTCCGATTCCCTATTTAACCACAGCGTTAGACGATGGTAACTTTTTAATTAGTGGTTCTTTAAGAAGTGATATAAATACAGCCGTAGAACCTTTTAAGAAAAGTTTTGCCTCCGATATTTTTGGGGATGCAAAAACTAAACGTGGTGCGGCGAGACTTTTAAAGAACAAGACGCAAATAGCAAATTTATTAAGAAACAAAAATCTTATTTCTGAGGCAGATGTAGAGTCTATAATTAATAGTGATGATATAATAGATTTAGGTTCTTTACTATCTCAGAATTTTATTACTGATGCTAATAAAGATGGTATTGTTCAGGCAATTGGAGAGCAAATAGCGAAAAGTACGCTTGGTAAAGAGGGTCGAAATTTACATGAGACTTCTGCTGTTACTTGGAATGGCAAAGAATTGGTTGTTGAGGGGAAGGCTAGCCATCATTGGGATTACGGAGAAAGACTTGTAGATACTGTGGGCAACTTAAAAGGAGCAAGTCAAGTTGTTCCCAGTGCTTTTATAGACTATGTGGCTAAAAATTTAGGACTTGAGGGACAGAATATTCAAGCTATTACAGCAATGCCTGAAAAATACGATATGAGGTCTGCGTTTGGGGAAGTTCTGGCACTTATTCAGCAAATCCACAGCGTATATCAGCAAATTGGTGGAGGAGACCTTTTGGGAGCCTCTCAATCTTTCCTGAGTGGATTAGAAGGTCATGGTTTAGGTTTTTTAGCTCCCGCGTTCAATGGTGTGGATGAAAAGGGACTTGTTTCTTTTTCTGAAGGAGGGTTACAAAAAGCCTTAACGGCCGCTCCTGAGAATTTGAAAAAAGCTATTTTAGCTTTAGATAAATGGAACGCTGAACTGTTGGGAATGGAATCCACTTTCGATGAATCGGGTAAAATCATTAAAGATTTTATGGTGGTTCAGGCTGGTTTAACTGGTCGTGCTGTAGAAAAATATGGTGAGGTAAATGGTAAAAAGGGAGCCACCTCGGCTGCCCCATTACTTCCCTCTTTGGAAAGAGAAATAGGTCTTTTTGTTGGCGGTGGGGTGTTAAGTAAAGAAGAGGGGAAAGATACTCTCGCTTATTTTAAAAAGCGCTTAGGACCTTCGGCTGAAAATATAGCTCGGTTAGAAAAGGCTAGGAGAGAACAACAAGAAGCATTAGATTTAACCATAGAAAGTGGAAAAAAAGATGTAGGGGCTCCTGCTTTAGGTGATGAGAGATATATTTCCATTGGAATGGGTCCAGAATATGATATTAATTTAGATGAAATCGAAGAGGAAATTTGGGAAGGTAGCGAGGTTATTAATCGTCCTAAAACCCTCGTTGGGCGCATTGAAGCCTTACAGAAATCTAGGCACGCTCAAGGCAAAGGAAACGCGATTCCTTGGCTTAATACTGGCTTATTCCAAGGAATAAGTCAATTTGGTGGAAGGTCTAAATATTTGGGGGGACAGGCTTTGTTCTTACCCGCTTCTTTTGGACAAGATGGATTCGGAAATTATTATAGTCGTGGAGATAATGATACTGCTGGTGTTAGTAAACTAGCTTCCTTACTTATTCAACGAGGGCTTGGAGATAGTAGTGTCGAATTGGCAGACCAAATTCAATCTACCGCTCTTAATTTAATAGGAAGAATATCCGATGATGTATACAACAAAGAAGGAACCGAATATAATCGCAATTTAAAAGCCGATACTCCTGGCACTGGATTTTTAAGAGCTTTGCCATTAAATGAAAATTTTGGTGGAGAATATAAATCAATAAAGGGCGAAGATTGGAAAAAACTCTCCGTAAAAGAGAAAGGTATTCTTCATAAAGCATTGATTGCTCAAACTGGTGGAGTGGTAGGCACTACCGACCTGTCAGAATTGCTTAAAAGTTATACTCCTGAGCAATTAAGAAATTATGCTGGGTATATGTATAATGATGCTGACAAAGTGAACACTTGGTCAGACAAAAAGGTTAGAAATTATTTAAAAAATACTTTAACCTTGGGCACCAAAGAATATAAAAAATACATTAACAGAGATGACTTTACAAGCGCAGAAGACATACTAGGGCTCGGTGTTGCTTCTGCTCGTTATCCTTTAATGACTGGTCTCGATAGCTTATTGTTAAGTGTGTGGGGAGATAAAAATATTGAGGGGGCGGGAGGTATTCACGTTGGTCCCGCTGTTGCTCGTAGATTTAATCTGGACTATGATGGCGACCAATTCCCTATAGCAGCTATAGAATTAATTGGAGCTATTCCTAAGGTAATGAAACAGCTTCAAGAATCGTTGTTAGACCTTTTCAGGGAAATAAGAAAAGAACGAGAAGAGGGGAAAATAGCGGGCAAATCATCTAAGGGAGTTTCAGACTTAAAATATAGTTCTATTGCCGATGATGTTTCTGGTATTATGAGTAGGGTTGGTAAAGGAATGACTGGTCGATATTCTTTATGGAATACCCGCATACGTAATTATCTAAGTGATACCGAGAGCGGAGCTAATTATACACCAACGAGTTTTTTATCGGGGGATGTTACCGATAAGAAATGGGAGAATGTTACTAAAAACACATTGGTTAATAGTTTATTTGGAGCTATAGAACAAGATGCTATTAGTTCTAAAAAAGTTATTGACCGTATTAGTGGAATTATAGGGGATAAGGGTATTACTGGAGAAATTGAGAAAGAGCAAGTAGTGATTGAAGAGTTAGGCAAAGTATTTGATTCTTTGAATAATCTTGTGCGTCAGGTAGCTGATGGCAAAATGGGGTTCGGTAAATTTAAAGAAAGCCTAATAGATATGGGACTTGCAGAAGTAGATGAAAACGGAGAAACTATAATGAAGTCTACTCGTGGTCCTTCTGATTTAATGCTTCTCAAGAAATTAGCCGACGAAAAAGGGCTTGGCGCTTCAGTGGTAAAATTATTTGGGTCGGAAGAAAAATTAAACAGTTATATTAAGAGAGGTGTTATTCCTCTTGATATAATTCAGGCTTTTACTAGCGGACAAGGAGATTGGAATTTTTCTAATTTATTACAGGCGGCAAAAACTAGTAGCTACACTCCCGAACAAGGTAGAGCTGAATTTAACGCCCCAGGAAAACTAGGAATTCCCTATAATCAAGAGCTTAAAGATAAATTACCCATCGAAGCCTACGCTCAACTTGAAAATCAGGCGAAAAATACAGAACAAGCAATAAAAAGCGAAACCGCTGCAGAGCAAGCCAAAATTTTAATAGCGGGTAAAGAATCCGCTGCTCTTGAAAAATCTACAGAGGCTTATAAAAAATTAGGTACGGAAGCTGATAAAACAGGAGAAATTTTAAGAACTTTATCTGTTACTGATTATTTAAAGAAGCTAAAAAAGGCTTATACTGTTCCGCAAGGCGAGGACTATTTATCTCAAAAAGCTAATGAATTTATTGAAGAAGGACGCACGTTCAGTTCATTAGAGGAAATGAGTGCAGCATATGGATATGAATCTCCCAAGGCTTTTCTTAAAGATAGAGGAAGAGGAGCTTTTACGGCAGATTTTGGATTATATGCTCATAAAATTAGCGAGATATTAACTAATGCTGGTGTTAAAAGTGAAGACTTAGATGCTTTATTAACTTCTCCAGATAATTTAACTATGTCCAATATCACAAAACTTATTGGTGATAAAGGGTTGGCTGGAGAATTGGAAAATGTATCAGAAGGTTATCGCAAAAAATTAGAGGTTCTGGGCTTTGATGTTTCTAAGGAGATGATGCAGGGATTATATGCAGGTATAGCTCAATATTTGGGCACTGATAACCTTATGACACCTGGTACAATCGCCTTAGCAGAGACTGGATTAAATACTATTATTGGTAATACTCGTTTAAGGGGAAGGTCGGATAACATTTTAATAAGTCCAGGTGAAGAAGGCGGACCTAATGTTATAAACTTGGTTGATTTTAAGAATCGTTTATCTGACAAGGCTTCTTTAGAAGAATTTACTCAGTTGGCTATCTATGCTAAATCTATCAAAGACTATCAAAAAGCCTGGGGCGAATATCGAAAAAATAGTCCAGACGGCGATATACAGGGCTTCATGCAAGAGCTCAACAAGCAAAAATTATTACCAATTGGGGCTTTAGATAATCCCAAATTTGCTGATGCTTTAAAAAAGATAGTTACAGCAGGGGCAGATAGCAAAATTTTAGGTACAATTCAAACTCTCGATAGAAGTACTGGGCGGTTAATAAGACGCTCTGTTAATTTTTCAGATTTTATGGAAAAACATCCAGAAGAATTTGAAAAAATGTTAAACTTAGAATATAAATCTTTGGATGATTTGCCTGTATCTATTTATAGTGGTGCAAATCCAAATATAGGATTATCCGCTGGAGGAACGGGTGATTCTGTATGGGTCAGAGATTTATTTAGCGGAGGATACGAAACTGACGAGGGGTATACCGAAGAAGATGTAAAGCGTCTTGGAGAATATTTAAATCTTTTAAAAGAGCAGAAAAACGTAGAGTACGAAATTTATAAGCTTGAGCAAGAACGCAAGGTTTTAAAAAAGAAACAGGATGATACTGGTTTATTGGGTAACAAGTCTGAATTAAAAGACTTGAAAAAATTGCGTAAGAGTATACAGGCAGAAATTGCGGTTTTTGAAGGCGATGATGATTTCATGGCCCGCAACAAAAAAAGAATTGACGAACGAAAGGCTAT
>CALWKU010000082.1 GCA_944381345.1 uncultured Christensenellaceae bacterium | reverse complement strand
AAGATGACGTTTGATGGGGATAACGTAGCATATTGCGTGGAACCTTTGAAGAAAACCCCGCAGGCAGGAACTTATTCTTATAACCTGTTGCCAACAGATTCTCCGGTAAGGAAAGCACTGTATTACCTTCCCGGTGGATACGGCTATGATGCCAATATCAAAGATCAGTATTTGAGTAGCTGGTCAGAGGATCAAGCTTATGTGATCGGACACCTGATCGTGGCCTATATTTATTCCGGGTATGACGCGGAAAGCGGGGCATTTTATGGCGCACCGCAGGACTATATCGACAAGGCGATTGCAGTGGCAAATGCGATCAGTGCACTGCAGAACCCGCCCCAGTCTTTTCGGGCGTTTATTGTACCATCAAATAATGATCAGACCATTGCCGGGAGCTGGTATCAGAAACCTTACGGCTATATTGAAATCCGTAAATCAACCGCAAATGAGGGAATTTCCGGAGAGAATGGAAACTACAGTCTTGCCGGAGCAGAGTATGGCGTGTTCAATGGGGAGACACAGGTAACAACTTTGGTGACAGACGAGGACGGCTATGCAAAGTCCGGAGAGCTGGAGAGTGGAAGTTATACGATTCGTGAGCTGAAAGCATCACCGAGCTATGCTATTGATACGCAAAGTTATAACGTAACTGTGAAATCAGACGCGACAGTTTCTGTGGAGGTAACAGAAATTCCTCAGAGCAACCCTTTGAGTCTGTTAGTACAGAAGATTGATGCTGAGACCGGAGAGGGAACGGCGCAGGGGAATGCGTCTCTTGCCGGGGCAGAATTTACCGTGAAATACTATACCGTACAGTCGGATAGTGATCCGGCAGCGTCTGGTACAGAGCCGGAACGGACGTGGATTTTCCGAACAGACGAAGCGGGCAGGATAGAGTTTACAAGCGAATATCTGGTATCCGGGGATGAATTTTATTATCAGATGGACGGAACAACACCCTGTGTGCCGTTGGGAACGGTAACGGTACAGGAGACGAAAGCGCCGGAAGGGTATCTGTTAAATGAATCTGTCTTTGTGCAGAAGATCGTGGCAGGGGGAACACAGGAGACGGTGGAGTGCTACCAGACTGCGACTGTTGCTGATCAAATTTACCGGGGAGATCTGGAGTTTGTGAAAGTATCGGATGGCGACCTGAACCGTCTGGCGGATGTTCCATTTTCGATTACGTCAAAAACAACAGGTGAAAGCCATGTGATCGTAACAGATCGGAACGGGTATGCCAGCACATCTGCTGACTGGACACCCCATACGTCTAATACAAACCGCGGGGCGACCTCGTCTGATGGTATCTGGTTCGGAACAGGCGAGCCAGATGATACAAAGGGAGCGCTGCCTTATGATACTTATGTGATCGAAGAGCAGCGGTGCCAGGCGAATGAGGGAATGAAGCTGCTTAAGATCGAAGTGACAGTGTACCGGGATTCTGTGACGATTGATCTGGGAACGCTGACGGACGACCGGATCGAGATCGGAACGACCGCATTGGATAAAGAGACCGGAACGCATCTTTCCAACCCGGACAAGGAAGTTACCCTGATTGATACTGTGGAGTACGAGGGATTAAAGAAAGGAGAGGAATACAGGCTGATCGGAACCCTGATGGATCAGGAGACAGGAGAGCCGATCCTTGTGGACGGAGAGCAAGTGAGCGCAGAGGCTACATTTACAGCGAAGAAATCCAGTGGCAGTGTTGAGGTGAAATTTACCTTTGACGGAAGTGGACTGCAGGGCAAAACGATCGTTGTGTTTGAGGAACTGTATCAGGAAGACTTAAAATTAGCGGTCCATGCAGATCTGGAAGATAAAGACCAGACGATCTATTTTCCGAAAGTAGGTACAAAGGTAGCGGATACGGAGACCGGAGAGCAGATTGCCAATGCAGGAAAGGAAGTAAAACTGACGGACACCGTTTCTTATGAAAACCTTGTAGCAGGGGAGAAATACCGGCTGACTGGCACTTTGATGGATCAGGAGACAGGAGAGCTGCTCTTAGTGGATGGAAAAGAAGTGACTGGAGAGACTGAATTTACCGCAGAGGAATCTTCCGGTACAGCCGAAGTCGTCTTTACTTTTGATGGCAGTACACTGGCAGGTAAGACTATAGTGGTGTTTGAGAAACTCTGGTACGAAGATGAGCAGATCGGTTCTCATGAAGATCTGGACAGCAAAGATCAGACACTGGTATTCCCTGCGATTGAGACCGAGGCAAAGAACCCGGCAACAGACAGTCAAGTGGGAACTGCGGAGCAGGAGACTACCATCCTTGATACAGTGACCTATCATAACCTGATCCCCGGAAAAGAGTACACATTGAGAGGCGTGTTGATGGATCAGGAGACCGGGGAAGAATTTCTGGTCAATGGGGAACCGGTGACTTCGGAAGTTGCATTTACGCCGTCTGAGCCGGATGGAAGTGTGGAGATGACATTTACTTTTGACGGAAGCGCGCTGACAGGAAAGACACTGGTGGTATTTGAGGATGTTTACTACAAAGAAAAAACTGTAGCCAGCCATGCGGAGATCGAGTCTGATCCACAGAGTATTTATTATCCGGAGATTGGAACACAGGCAAAGGATGGTGAGGACGGAGATCAGGAGGCAAAAGCAGATAAAGAGGTAACGATCGTCGATACTGTCTCTTATAAAAACCTTACGCCGGGGTTGACCTATCAGGTTAGGTTCGTTTTACCAGATCCAGCGATTGAAAGAGTACCGTGGGGAATACCAGGAGGTACGGGAAAGAGAAAAAAGTGTGCGTTGCCTGAAATATCTCTTGATTATCAAGGCGGTGATGCAACGTGCGGATCAGTGAGATCGATCTGTACCATCTTCCCGGATGGATGAACGCTGTCTTTGAACAAGTGGAAAAGCAATGTGAAGAAGAATTGGAGCGGGAGTCAGAGACATACCGAAAGATCATAAGAGAAGAACATACTCTGTTAAATCAATACCCGTTCCTATCTACATTGGCGGATGGGGAGGAGATTACGGAAAGTATGGAACTGACCATGGAAGAGCTGAAAGCTCTGTCTCGGTTTCTGGCATTGGAAGATGACCGGAGAGGGATCGAGGCGGTGAAGTATTTCTTATTGGGTGGAAGATGTGCTTTGGAGATGATGGAGTTGCTAGGAATAGTATAGGGAGCAAAGAAATTTTTACTTATTTATTCATAAAAAAGGAGATATACTTTTTTACAAAGACGTCTAAGAGGAAATAACACAAGAAGCATATATTTTTAATGTAAATTTAATGGTATACTATAATTATAGAATTCTCGAAATATACCTAATATTTGACCAGGCAATCTGGAATGTAATAAAAGGGAGAGGAGGAAATCAAAATTCTAATTGATGATTTCGAAATGCTATATGATGATTATATGATTTGTGATAACATAAAAATGAAGAGATCATATATAGCTAAAGATGTATTAAAATGTGTTGAAATGAAATATCATGTCTCAAATGACGATAAATTTGGTTACTTATATGATAAAGTCTTGACGGTACATCAAAAATTATCAATGATGATGTTTGCCGAATTTAATCTTCATAGAGAAAAAGAGAACTTTGAAAGTACCCAAAATATGGATATTCCAACCTTATATGGAATGGGAAAAACGATAATATTATTCTATTTCGAAAGTATGCTATTATTTGCACGTAATGCACTAGATGTTGCGGCAACGGTTTATAGTGATTTAATGTTTGATAAGCGGACGGACAGTTTTAATGAGCTAAGCAAATGGATTATTAAATCTGGCGATATGTTATTAGAGGATCTTAAACAATATTTAGTAAGTAGTAGAGGAAATGGCTTATCCGCTTTTAGATTACTATGTGGTTCACAAAAGGGAAGAGCATTAAGGGATATTATTGTTCATCAAGCAAATGTTAAATTGGAGTATTATGAATATAAAGACAATTGCGAAAAGGAACATCTCTTTTTGCTGTTAAAGGATATGGAACCTATAGATTTTGATTGGTTTGTATCAGGATTCATTGATGATATTGAAAAGTTATTTAACATTACCACTTTATGCTGTCAAAAATATTTAGAAAAGAAGATGCAACAATAGTGAAAAGAGTTGTTTTGTTATATCTAAAATTGAGTAGATATAGTACTTCATATGCATGAATCGAAAGAGATTTATAATGAAATATGGGAGAGTTTGATGTTACAGGAAAGTAATCGAGTAGAGTTAAAAGCTACGTTGAATGATAAACTTGAAAAAGAAATAGTCGCCTTTTTGAATAATCATGAGGGTGGAGTTCTTTATATTGGCGTAGATGATACTGGAAAACCAATAGGAATTTCGGATATAGATTCTTTACAACTAAAAATTGCGGATAGAATCAAGAATAATATTTTGCCCTCAACATTAGGTCTTTTTGATATTGTTACAGAAATTGTAAAAGGTGTACCGGTAACGAAGATTATTATCTCCAGTGGTCTTGAAAAGCCATATTACATTAAAAATAAAGGAATGTCGCCAAATGGGTGTTTTATGAGACTAGGAACATCTACGCAGCCCATGCCAACAACAATGATAGATGAGCTGTACGCAAAAAGAATACACACTACACTGCGTAATATCCCTGCTCCGAGGCAGGATTTGACTTTCGCACAGCTAAAAATCTATTATCAAGAACGGGGACTCGAGTTAAATAATAGATTTGCTCAGAGTCTTGAGTTACTGACTCCCGATGGGAAATATAATTATATTGCTTATTTGTTGGCAGATGAAAATGGTGTATCAATTAAAGTTGCCAAGTATGCCGGAACAGACAAGGTTGATCTAATCGAAAATGAGGAATATGGATATTGTTCTTTAATTAAAGCGACAAATCAGGTTTTGGAGAAGATGAAAATTGAAAATGTTACCAAAGCGAAAGTAACAAGTACCAAGAGAATAGAAAAGAATTTAGTTGAGCCTGTGCCGTTGCGAGAGGCACTAATAAATGCTATTGTTCATAACGATTTTTCTAGAGAGATACCGCCTGTTTTTGAGATATTCAATGATCGTATGGAATTTACATCATATGGTGGACTTATATCAGGTCAGAGTAAGGAGGACTTTTTCAGTTGCAGTAGTATGCCGAGGAACAGAGAGCTAATGAGGGTTTTTAAAGATGTGGGATTGGTAGAGCAGCTTGGATCAGGAATGAGCCGTATTCTAAAATATTATAATAGAGATATTTTTGAAATATCGGATCATTTTATAAAAGTAGTATTTCCTTTTTCTTTGACGGCCAGAAAGAATATCATCGCCAATGGCGATGAAAATGGCGATGAAAAGATAGTAATCTCTGTTTTAGAAGAGATGCCGAATATTACTGCAAAGCTGTTGAGTGAAAAGACAGGATTTAGTACCAGAAAGATTAGTCGGTTAATTAGAGGATTAAAAGAAGAAGGGAAAATTGTTAGAGTAGGTTCTGATAGAAAAGGTTATTGGAAGATTCAAAAGTAATCGTTTATTAAGAGCGGTTCAAAAGTTTGTCGATATGGATTTTTATAAAGAAAACTTACGCAATTTATTAAAAAAATTTGATGATTTATTCAGTAAAAATATTGATAAAGATAAATTAGCATCACTACACGCACCATTAGTACAATTTAGATCGGATTTGCAAAAAATAACGAGTAATGTATCATTTCATTTTTTGACAGAAGAAATGAAAAATTACATTGACGAAGCGAAAGCAAATGAAAATCTATCCCAATCAGAATTCGAAGGGAAGTATTCATATGAGATGGAAGTGTGTAAACAATTAGGACGTGCTGGCTGGGTTGTTTCAGAGCATTCTAATCCTAGAGTGATAAAAGAATGGTATGACTTTTTGCTTCATCAGGATGAGAAAAAGATAAGTACCTATTTTGAAGGTAATGGGTGTATTCTGGTTAATATTTTAAAAAAATTGGAACAAGAATATCGTACAGCCCCCTATAAAATATATTATTCTAATGCAAAGTATTATTTTGATCGTGAAGAATATATGACATCAGCCATGTATTTAGTGTCATTGATAGATGTTAGAATAAATACTTTAATGAATTATCCTAAGAATATCAGATATAATTGGCAAAAATATTCAGTGGAAGGATTCGGAAATCATTTACAAACAGAATTTATTAAAACAAATTTCTTTTTCACTAAAAGGTTTTTGTTTTTGGACATGTATCCTTCTCTTATTGAATTTTTAAATCGATTATTTGTAGATGGAGAATATGCATTTGGGAAAAATACCGAACCACCATATATAAATCGAAATTGGCTTTTACATGGAAGAAGCAGCAGAGTCATCGAACGCTATGAATGTATACAACTATTTAATGCGCTAAGTGTTGTAGAATTTGTTTTTTCGATTAGTAATAGATTGAATTGATTATAGAAAGGCGAGAGTATCGGGAAAGAGAACATGAAAATTAAATAAGAAATTTACATAGCCGACTGGTTCAATCAAGAATCAGTCGGCTATTTTCATGTCCTGATAGATCTAAACTATCAAATCCGGGGCAGGAAAGGAGATGAATTTCATGCCATATATCCCGTCGGACACTCTTGCAGAGATCAAGCAGATCGACCTATTCTCTTATCTGAAAACCTACGCTCCTTCTGAATTAGTCTGTATTTCCGGGAGTGTCTATCGCATGAGGTCGCATGAAAGCCTGAAGATCTCCAACGGGAGATGGATGTGGTGGAGCAGAGGGATCGGGGGCAGAAGTGCGTTAGATTACTTGA
>CALWKU010000081.1 GCA_944381345.1 uncultured Christensenellaceae bacterium | reverse complement strand
TATTTATTTGCCATGGGTATATCCTCCGTTTTTTGATATTTTGCTTGAAAGTCATGAAGCGCCTCTCTGCGCTATTAGATTTGGATACGGTCCGCCTTTCCGGCACAAAGCCAGGAGCGGGCTCTATCAACGGATGATAAAGCCATGATTCAACCCCCTTTTTACCAATAAAAAAAGTCCCCACGCAAAAATACGCAGAGACAACGGATGTTTGTCCAGCCCATACCGTAAGCAAAGCGTCACCAGTTGATGCGCTCGATCTTCACCGAACTTACTTGTACAGGATACTGGAACATAGAACCCTCCAAAAAATCATTCTCAGTAAGAATGTAGCTATTATACCCCATCCTTTTAAAGAAATCAAGTCTTTTTTACAACCGCATCAAATTTTTTATGCGTTCACTATTCTCCGGGCTGGTACAACGGGAAAGTAAGGCCAAAGCTACCGCTCCGGCTGCTCCGGGACCGTCTCCGGTAATCAGGTTTTCATCTTCCACGAAACCACCATCCGCCACCACAGCACCGGAAAGAGCCAATTCTTTTCGAAAAAACGTATCCGGGCTGGTATAGGTAACGGCCCGGCGCCCCCGTAGAATCCCAGCTTTCGCCAGCAAGAGACTACCGGTACACACAGCGGCAATAGGTTTTCCCGCCTGATGGAAGCAACGGATCATCTGAAGAGGCCTCTCTCCGCAGGCACGGAAATATCCATATCGGGGGAACCCGCCCGGTATGGCTAAGGCCACATAGGAGGACGGCTCCACCTGCTCCCAAGTCAAGTCTACCAGCATCCGATGTCCAAAGCTAAGTCGGACCTCCCGCTCTGGACCGGCTGTCACCAATCGGCATCCGTTTTCTCCACAGAGTTGATTCCAGCCAAACACATCCGTAAAAGCGGAGATCTCCCAAAGTTCCGCTCCTTTCAGCAACAGCAACAAAATTTGTTTCATTCCCAATCCTCCGACCTATTGATATCTAACGGATAGAAATCGATATGCCCTATCCGAATATATGTATAAATTTCTCTCAGGTGTCAAGGTTTCCGAGTTCGTGTAGATTGCATTTTTCTTTGATATCGTTTACAATGAACTGTTAGAAGCACCAAACTAAAAACAAAGGAGAGCGGTCCTTATGAAGATCGTGTTGATGGAACCTTTGGGTATCAGCCAAGACAAGCTGGACGAACTGAGCGCCTTTTTACCGCAAGCCGGTCATAGCTTCATTGCTTATCCAGACCGGGCAACGGCACCGGAGCAACTGGCCGCCCGCATTGCCGATGCGGAAATCCTCATTTTGGCCAATCAGCCGCTACGGGAGGACGTTCTCTGCCAATGCCCCAACCTTCGTATGATTTCCATTGGTTTTACCGGTGTAGACCATGTGGACGTGGACTATTGCAAAAGCCGGGGTATCTGGCTCAGCAACGCGTCTGGGTATTCTACCAACGCTGTAGCGGAACTAGCTTTTGGCTTAATGGTAGCGGTTTCCCGAAAGATAATCGCTTGTGATCAAGCTACCCGGTCAGGTAGAGATAAAACGGACTTGATCGGTTTTGAACTGGCCGGAAAGACCTTAGGTATCGTGGGCACCGGCGCAATCGGTTTAAAAACGGCTGAAATCGGTAAAGCGGTTGGTTGCCGCGTGGTTGCCTACAGCCGTAGTCAACGTCCGGAGGCCTTGGCCATGGGTATCGAATACCTTTCTCTGGAAACCCTGTTGCAAGAAAGTGATATTGTCTCTCTGCACGTACCGGTGACACCCGACACCAAAGGTTTGATTGATGCAACCCGACTATCGTTAATGAAACCTAGCGCAATTCTAATCAATACGGCTCGGGGACCCGTAGTAGACAGCCAGGCCCTAGCCACAGCATTGCGGGCTGGACGTATTGCCGGTGCGGGGTTGGATGTATTCGATACGGAACCACCCCTTCCCGAAGAACAACCGCTGCGGGATTGTCCCAACACCGTGGTCACACCCCATGTTGCTTTTGCAACGCAGGAATCCATGGTCAAACGGGCAGTCATCGTTTTTGATAACGTACGGCAGTGGCTAAACAGCTCCCCTATCAATCAGATTTAAAGAATCCGTCTCTATTGGGAAAGAAGGGATACCCATGACATATGACCTGAATGCACCTGTAGCCGTGTTGGACTCCGGTCTAGGCGGCCTTACGGTACTCACAGAACTGGTCCGGCTCATGCCGGAGGAAAACTACATCTACTATGGTGACGCGGCGCAAGCGCCCTATGGAGAAAAAACGACAGAGCAAGTCCGGGCTTTGACCTTGGACCGCGCCAAGTTGCTGATGGAGGACTGTCAATCTAAGGCGCTGGTTGTAGCCTGCAATACGGCGACCAGCGCAGCCATCCAGCAACTGCGCAGGCTCTATCCAGATCGGTCCGTGATCGGCATGGAACCGGCATTAAAGCCGGCGGCCCTCAGTGGATATCATCCCAAAATTCTAGTTCTCGCAACCCCTGTCACCTTACGGGAAAGTAAATTCCGGCGCCTACTAGACAGCTATACCGGTCAAGCGGAGATTATTTGTCTGCCCTGCCCTGGTCTGGTGGAGATGATCGAAAGCGGTGTACTGGAAGGCCCTGAGTTAGATGCCCTTCTTTCCGACCTACTTCAGGGGGCCATAACCCCGCCTCCCGATGGTGTGGTTCTAGGTTGTACCCATTACCCATTGATCGAAAAATCGATCCGCGCCGCCATCGGCTCTCCGGTGGAAATATTCCAGGGTGGGCCTGGCACCGCTCGCGAGACACGCCGCCGTCTGGAAGAACAAGGTTTGCGCCGTATGATCGGTCCTGGACAGATCACTTTTCAAACCAGTTCCACAGATCCAGAATGGATCCGTAGAGCCCAGCACCTTTTCCAAGAAGCATTGGAAGACGAACAAGACGATACCTTAAAATAAGCAGTGCGAAGCCTCCAACGAAACAGAAGAGCTCCTTTCTAAAGCAGGAAATTCCGTAAAATTTAGACCAATTTTTACGCTGTACGCCAACAGGGAAACGGGAAAAAGAGCAGGTGAGAAACTTTCCTCACCTGCTCTTTGGTCTGTAAACCCAAGTAACGCTACTCAAAAAAACCCATGATAACAATACCCGCTACGGTCACAAGAATCGTCGCGTAATGCTTCCAAGAGAGTTTCTCCTTCAAGAAAATCCGGCTCCAGACCACAGACAGCATACAATAGGCGCTGATCACCGGCGCAGCGGCAATGGCGTTGGCCGCGATAGCAAAAACATACGCGAACTGCCCCGCTGTCTCAAACAATGCGGCAACCAGCTTCGGTCCTTCCCGTCGGGGCAGAATCGGCTGTTTTTTGATACCTTTTACGTAGACAAAGGCAACGATACCCATAAGCAAAAAGGTCAGTTCATATGCTACATTGGCAGATTCCTCCGCCAAGGTTTCCAAAATAAATGCATCCGCAAAGGTACCGGCCGCATCTAACGCACAATACAACAATGGGAAGAGCAACGCCAAAAAGCTACGCTGATATTTTACATTCTGCGACTTCCGCCGCTCCTCTTTCAGCTCCAAATTTTCCCGGCTTTCCACCACACCCAGCGCAATGACGCCCAAGCAAACCAAAACCACGCCTACCAGCAGCCAACCTTCCAAAGTCTGATCCAAAAAAAGAAAGCAAAGAATAGCAGCCAACGCCCCAGACCCGTTACAGATAGGCGAACTAACAGACAGCTCAATATACCGTAACCCGGCATACCCCAAAACCATAGAAAAGATGTACAGCAAAGAAGCAGGTAAATAGGTCAACATCACCTGTAGATCGATATGTACCTTGCTCACGAAGATTTCAAAAGCCGCGTGGAGACCCATGACCAGACCAACAGCCATGACCATTTTCCAATGACTGTACCGGTCCTCCGGGCGAGAACCGATCTTACTGAACAGATCAGAAAAGCTCCAACATAATAATGCCACCAGCGCCAAGGGAAACCACATGTTCATTGCTCCTTTTATAAAGTATTTATGATACCAAAACCATTTCACCTGCTACCCAATAGGTTAAAGCAGGTGAACCTTTCCCATTATACAGGTAGAATGGTTATTTGTAAAGAGTGGAATACCAACGGATTCCATACGAAAACCGGCCACCCCTTCATCCAATGATCGATGAAAAAGAGCAGCCGGTTTTCGTATATAGAATTTTTGGGATTCTGATTATAATAACTGATCCAAGCCCAAGACCAGTCCATTCAGCTCTCCAATCTTTCGCAAAGCCAATGCCACACCGGGGTAGAAACATTCCCGGCTGGTCGCGTCATGGCGAATGGACAGCAGTTGCCCCGGTCCGCCAAAGAGCACTTCCTGAATGGCAACAGACCCAGGCAGACGGAGGCTATGGACCCGGCTGCCTCCATAGGCCCCACCCCGACAACCGGGAACGGACTCCGTGTTGTTTGCCGCGCCGGTAGAAGGCACGCGTCGTTGCATTTCCATCATATCCAAAGTCGTTAAGGCTGTGCCGGAAGGAGCATCCGCTTTCCGTTCATTGTGGATTTCCAATACCTCATACTCCGGCAGGTAGCGGGCAGCCTCCGCAGCAAAACGCATCATCAGCACGGCGCCTAGAGCAAAATTGCTAGCCACAAAGACTGGGGCGCCCGTGCGCCCACAGCTTTCCTCCAGCTCGGTCAAGTCTGTCTTGGTAAGCCCCGTGGTGCCCACCACTGCGGCGACGCGATGCGTCTGCGCGATACGCAGATTCTCCATCACGGCCTGGGGAACCGTAAAATCCAACATCACCTGAGGCTGACTATGTTCCAGCGCGGTAGCTAGGTCCGACTCTACCATCACACCAATGGGGCCGGCCCCACACAAATCTCCCACATCCATACCGATACAGGTCTGGTCTACCGCTGCCACGATCTGCAGATCCTCTGCCTGCAAAAGGCCGGCGGACATAGCCCGTCCCATTTTTCCTGCGGCTCCATTGACCAAAACACGGATCATCTTGTTTCCTCCCTATCAATAATAGCTCCCGCCACTATCCACATCCACCACCACCACTTCCGCGCCGACCTTTTTCACAGCAGTCCAAGGAATGCTGATGGCCCGTTTGCCTCCGCCCCGGCGGGGAGGCGGAACCAGGATCTCTACAATACGGCCGCTATCTGGGTCAATCAGCAGATCGCTGTCGCCGATGGCGCCCAGCAGCTCTCCGTCAAACACATTGATGATACGTTTCTCCGCTAACTCTGATAAGCGCATACATACTCCCTCCCGGCCGCTTTTACACCAATATACGACCGAGATGGACAAAATAGACCAGTCCTCATCTTATTGTAAACCGCTACTGCCAAAGCCGCCTGTCCCCCGTTGAGTATCAGAGAGCGTCTCTGGCTGAACGATCCGCAGCTGAGCTACGGGCGCTACCACCAACTGAGCAATACGCATCCCCCGCTCTACAGTAAAATCGACCTGTCCCAGGTTAATCAAGAGCACCTGTACTTCCCCACGATAATCTGCATCAATCGTCCCTGGCGCGTTCAACACCGTGACCCCGTGCTTCAACGCCAACCCACTGCGGGGCCGGACCTGCGCCTCATATCCTAGGGGTAGCTCCATCACCAGACCCGTGGGGATCAAAGCGCGCATCCCCGGCCCCAACCGAACCGGCTCCGTCACAGCGGCCGGCAAATCCATCCCAGCAGCACAAGCGCTCTGATACGCAGGCAACGGCAGGCCTTGCCCGTGGGACAACTGCTTAAACTTTACCTCCATGGAGTGCCTCCTTAAAACAGAGATTTGGCTTCCACCGGGGCGGGATCCGGACTGACCTGAGCCAGCACCATATGCCCCGGCTGGAATAGCCGCTCTGTAACCCGACGGATATCTGCCTGGGATACGGCAGCCAACGCAGATACCTTTTCCTCTACGTTGTAAAGCTGTCCCTGAGATAGTTCCGTCCGTCCTAACCGGCTCATAACCGTACTGCTGCTCTCCATAGATAATAGCAGCGAACCTCGAAGCTGATCTTTACTCCGTTGCAGCTCCGTATCGGTAACACCTTGGGTAGCGATATCCCGGAACTGCTCCGCCATCACATCAATCAGCTCTTTCGTTCGGCCAGGCTGTGTGGCGCTATATGCCATGAGATATCCGCCGCCCACATAGGCATCCAGATAGCAGTAGGATGTATAGGAAAGCCCCCGCTTCTCCCGAACCTCCTGAAATAGACGGGAGCAGGCCCCACCGCCCAAAATATTCGCCAACACGTTGGCCGCATAATAATCCGAGTCATCCAAAGCCACACCGGGAAATCCCATGCAGACATGACTCTGCTCGATCTCCTTCACCTTAGACACAGAACCGGTATGAGGCTCTGGAGCAACCAGCTCAGGCCGGGCTTGTCCATGATGAACCGGGAATAGTGTTTCTGCTAATTCCCGTACCTGCTCTAGCTCCACATGGCCCGCTACGGCCAAGACTGTCCGCTCCGGAATATAGACCTGCCGCCAATATTGGAATAGATCCTCCCGACTCACCCCCTGCACGCTACGGCTGGTACCCGAGATGGGCCGTCCATAGGGGTGTTGGGGCCACAGAGCCTGTAGGAACAATTCGGCGGCCACATCCTCCGGGCTGTCCTCATACATGTTGATTTCTTCTAGGATCACATTGCGTTCCCGATCCACCTCCACCGGGTCCAGCTTCGAGTTGGTAAATAGATCAGCCAACAATTCCAAAGAAAGCTGAAAATGCTCGTCCATAGAGCGGGTATAGTAGCAAGTATGCTCTCGCCCGGTAAAAGCATTCAGTACCCCGCCAACCCCTTCCATGGTGGCGGAAATCTCCAAAGCCGTCCGTTTTTCCGTACCCTTAAAAAGCAGATGCTCTAGAAAATGAGACATACCAGACTGCGCCGGCGTCTCAAAGGCAGAGCCTGCGGATACCCACAACCCTACGCTAACTGAACGTAGCTGCGGCATGGATTCCAGCACAATGCGTAACCCAGAGGGTAATGTGATCTTTTCCGTCATGACAGCACCTCTTCCACCAAGATAAACCGGTGCGAAGACCGGGTAGTTTTTGGTATTCGGCACACTACCCCCGTTTCCCTGCATCTAAATCAATTCCACCGTCCCCAAGACCGCACCGGACGCATCCACCACCTGCAAGAGGAAGCGTCCTGTCTCATCTGGTAAGGACCAGCGCAGCATCAGTTGGTTCATATGCTCCTGCTCTACCAAAACCAACAAATCACCCGCAGCCCGCCATAGCCGGTCTGCTGCATAGGCCAGAGGCTGCCCGGCCTCTGCCAAGTCCAGAAGCGCATAACGATCCGCTGCATATTGCAACAAGGACAGGCTTTCTCCATACCGGTCCGGACTATCCAGGACCACGCTAAGGAATAACGCCGCTCCGTCAGCATAGGCTGCCACCAAACAGGCTCCCGCTGCATCTGTCGTGCCAGTTTTCACCCCAACGATATGTTCATCCTGCCATAGCAATTTGTTGGTATTCGAGAAGGAACGATACCGCTCTCCTTCTCCCAAAGACGTGGATTTTTGACACACCGTTTCCGCAAAAAAGGGATTCTGCATAGCTGTTGCAGCCACCATAGCCAGATCCTCCGGACTGATCACATGCCCCTCGGCCGGCAAACCATTGGTATTACACAAATGAGCGGAATACGCACCTAAAACGGCAGCTTTCATGTTTAACCAGTGGACAAACAGCCGCTCGCTGCCTGCAACCGCTTCCCCAATCGCATAGCAGGCGTCATTACCGGAATGAACCAATGCGCCCCGAAGGAGTTCAGCCAAGGATAACTCTTCCCCAGCCTGAAGATCAATACTGCTCTCCTCTACTGCCGCTGCGGCCGGGCTGATGGTATAGCTCTGATCCAGGTCCTCTACCAGATCCAAGGCCAGTAGAGCCGTGAGAATCTTCCCGGTAGAGGCAGGCGGCAAAGGTTCATTCCCATTGACGGAAAGGAGAACGGTGCCACTGCGGGCTTCCACCAAGGCCACTCCAGCAGCAGTGGACTGGGGCAAATCCATCCTCTCCATGGAGAGGATGGCTGCCGCCCCAGCCTCATCTTTCGCCAAAGCCGGGGTGGGCGCAAGGATGCCTACCAGCAAGATAGTACTATAGACCAAGATTTTCAGAAACCGTAACAAATTCATACCCCTCTGCTTCCAACTCCTGAATCATCCTGTCCAAGGCCTCCACAGTCCCAGCCGTAGGATGGGCCAAGATGATCGCGCCGCCATGCATTTTTTTCCGAACACGTGCCAAAATAGTTTCTGCATCCGGTTTCTGCCAATCTATGGTATCCACAGACCATAGGATCGTGGAATAGCCTACCTGTTCCGCAGCTTGCAATACATGATCTTCGCATTCCCCAGACGGGGGCGCATAAAGCCGGGTTACAACCCCTGTGGCCTGATGGATTACCTGCTCTGTACTGGTGATCTCTGCCTGGATCTCCTCCACCGTTGAGGCGTTAGGACTGCTATGACTGTAACCATGATTCCCGATTTCGTGGCCGGCAGCAGCGATTTCTCTAGCCAACTCCGGATTGTTCTCCGTCCATCGTCCAGTCAAAAAAAATGTGGCCGGGACCCCATGTTGTGCCAGGATAGACAGCAAATCCGGAAGATATTCCTCTCCCCAATCCACATTGATGGTGAGTGATACCATGCTGGACTCCGGTGGCCCACTGCGGTAGGCCTCACCCATAGTGGGTTCCGCCTCCGATCCGGGAAGAAACAGCCAGGCACCGCCGACCATCAGCGCCAAGGTAAAAAGATAGGTTAACGCCAGTTTCCATTGCCGGCGACTTATGTACAAAGCGCGCATAGACCTGCCTCCTTTGAAAATGTTTTGGACGTTCTACTCCACGGTCCCAAGACCCGCACTACAACAACTCCAACCAAAAGTCCAGTACACCGGACTCCAAAACCGTTGAATGATACAGTCTATGCATAAGCGGTATGAATTAAACCCGGCATACCACGCCATTGGAAGCATAAACTACAAGAAGACACTCTATTGACCGGGAGGCCCTTATGCGCGTCGTTCGTTTTGCTTTTTCTCCAACTTGGCTCCTGCTGCTGATACTGGCGGCTGCTGGGCTTCTGCTCGGCCGGACTGTATGGTATGACGTTCACCAGAGTTTGGAAGCCATGGCGCCCGCTTTGTTTGGAAAAGTTGTGGTAATTGATGCAGGCCACGGTGGTTACGATCCTGGGGTCCTAGGTACGGGGGATTCCCAGGAAGCGGATATAAACTTAGTCATCGCCAAAAAATTGGAAGAATACTGCCGGCAGGCCGGTATGACTGTGTTAATGAGCCGAACGACTGACCAAGCCCTCGCAGATACCAAAGCGGAGGATCTACGTCTACGGGCCCAATTGGGCGAGTCAGCAGATCTATTTATCAGCCTGCATTGCAATGGTTATCCGGATAGCGATACCCTCCATGGAGCGCAGGTCTTCTATCAAAAAGGAAACGAGGCGGGGCAACTATTAGCTGAAACAATACAGAGTAGTCTCCAGCAGACCCTGGAAAACACAGACAGGACGGCCCTGCCCCATTCAGACTCCTACTTATTAAAGCATATCACTGCACCCGCTGCTATTGTTGAGATGGGCTTTCTATCTAACCCAGAAGAAGAAACATTGCTTCAAAATGAAACCTATCAATGGCAAATGGCCTGGGGAATCTATCAGGCCCTAAACACCTTCTTTCAGGTGGAAGATTCCAACCAGCCGACCCATTCCATACCGGAAAAAGAAAGTACCCCAACATCCGGTGGAAACGATCCAACCGCGATCCTGTAACGGGCAAGAACCCCATATGCAGGACCCCCAGTGGACCGAATGCCCAATCCCAGCGCCAGCGGGCTGTTGTGGAACCGGAAGGATTGGACCGGTTCTCCCATGGGGGATAGGAGTTTAAGCGCAACAAACCGTCAAGATCCGAAAGCTGATGGGCGGCTATTTCAAGCCAACCAAGTCCACCGGCATTTAGCCAGATGGACGTGGTTGGCGTACAGAGAAGCGTTGAAAAGCCGCGGATCTGGAGCAAAGATATGTTTACGATCAAAAGATGTATGTCAATCTAATACACATCTTGGGACGATGCGTAGAGACATCGAAGGACCACAGCCTCCTTACAGCGACTTGAACCACAAGCGCATAAGACCTAGGATAGGGAACAGGAACCGATGCCACAGCGCCTCTCTTTTCTTTCCAAAGCACAGGGTACACGAGATACAATACTTTATTAACGGGGTCATATTACTCGAAACGTGTAACGTGGCCTACGGCAGGTGTATTTCCACGGTCTATGATTCCGTTCAAAGGGCTATTTTTTGGTAAACTTTATAGCCGTTCATCCCAAATTTCGTCCTTTGGGCTTTTTCGGGACTGAATTCTGGATAAAGAAAAGAAAGCAAAGAAAACGACAAAGCGAGTTCTGGCCACAAAACCAAACCATATCCATTTTAATTGCGCCGGAAGAAACAAAACGGCTAAGCAACAAATCACACGGAACAGGCAAACTTTAGTTTCGCATAAACATTCATGAATAAACAGGGCCACCCCATATGGGGTGGCCCTGTACTGGCTCCTTGTATTTCAACTATACTCCCCGCGACCTGCGAAGAGATGTTTTAATTACAGGGAGATGCTCATGCGGTTTTCTTTATGCATCATACGGTTGACGATAGCAGCAACTTCACTACGTTCGATGTTGGTCATCGGAGCAAAAGTGCCTTTTGCATCGTTACCGACTAAGACGCCGGCATTATACAGTTTATACACCGCTGCACCGTAGCTATCGCTCAACTTCACATCGGGGATCTTTCCGTCCGCGATCGAGTTGATAGCAGGCAGTGCGGCATCCGGCAACGCTGCCGCAAAGATCGAGGCAAACTGAGCTCTCGTTGCGATTGCGTTCAGATCCGTGTATTCGCCATCCTTAATGATACCGTTTGCTACCGCATAGGCAACATAGGTGCTGTACCAGACATCCGTACCATTGGTTAAGGTTACAGAGCCGGTGGTATATTTCTGATGCATGGCAGAGGCCAGCTTGATCGCTTCCGCAACCGTGATATTGCCGTCCGGCACATAGGTGGTAGCGGTGCGGCCATTCACTAGGCCATCACTCCAAGCAGTCAGAACATCCATGTAGAACCAGTCGGTAGACTTAACGTCAACGAAGGGGTTCACAAGCGTAGGCGGTGTGACAACGGCTTCCTGTTCAAATATGACTTCTATGCTGTGTCCGTCATCCATATCCTTGAACGTATAGCTGCTCACTGCACCAACGCTCTTACCATCCACCAGGACGTCTGCAATAACATATCCGTCATCTGCAGTGAAGGTGAACTTCTTATCATCGCCTTCATCTACTTTGACATTGCCGCTGGGCTTGATGGAACCGCCCTGGCCGGCGCTGGCTTTGATGGTATAGGTTTCTACATCTTCGTCTTTATCTTCGTCTTTATCTTCGTCTTTATCTTCGTCCTTATCCTCATCTTTATCCTCGTCCTTGTCATCATCCTCGATGAGGCAGTTGAAC
>CALWKU010000080.1 GCA_944381345.1 uncultured Christensenellaceae bacterium | reverse complement strand
GTTATATGTTACAGTCGGAGGGTCTACGGTTGCCGTAACGCCAGACGGAGACATATATCTCTTTGCAAGAACAAAAAAGGCGGCGAACACGGCGTAGGAAAAGCATTGTTGCGTAAAGCCGTAAAAGAGGGCGGAGTAAAGCTGGACGCATATGGCAAGAAGCTGTTCAATCTTTACACGAGCAACGGCTTTGAGTCGGTAAGTTGGACAGAGTGGGACAGCGAGTATGCACCGGAAGATTGGCTGAGAGCAAAGGCGCAAGGCGAGGCAGTAGAGGAAGAATCGGTTGTATTTTATAAATATACCGGCAAGAGCGTAGATATAAGCTACGAAGAGTTCAAAGACAATGTATTGCCGTCCGAAAACTATGAGGCGGCACAAACAATAAGAGATGAGGAGATATGACAATGGAATTGATGACGCTTGAAGAATATAAGAGAATCGTCACAGAGCACTTTAGAGAGCTCTGCGAGTTTTACCCAAAGATGAGGTCGAAGCATATTTGAGAAAACAGGAACAGGAAATCGAGCGTTCCTATTGGATAGAGTACAATTGGAGCAAGAAATGGGGGCGTGATGAGATAAGCCCATCCGGTTGCGCATACGGTATGTCATTAGAGTTTTAACAACATACCTATCAAACACCAAAGCGATCACCCAAGCGGTGGTCGCTATTTTTATACCAAAAAAGGAGCGCGTATGGCAAAACTATCGAACGTCGACAGGGCGCGGATTGTACTGTCGGCAATGTAGCGTACTATCCGAGCCGCACGGCGGTCTATGAGACAGAAAGGGGCTTGACGAGGAGCGCTATCATGATAAAATCGAAGCAATGTTGCGGTCGATGTACCGTTTGAGACTCGACATCGGGGGCGAAGCTGTGATATGATAACAATGCGACGCTCTGCACTCAAAATCGGGAGGCTCGGCGGCGCGAAATCAAGCAATATCCGTGCATTCAAGAGGTGACGACCATGATGAAGATGTTGATCAAACTCGACGAAGAACGAGTGTTGAACGATCGAAAGTACGACCTTGCAGATATGTGGCGAATAATCGACGAACAGTTCGCGAGCGCTTGTACCAAGCAAATGCTTGCCGACGGCGCCGTGCTTTATTCGGGTAAGTCGGACAAGGATTATTTCTCATGTCTTTCAATTGCTCGAATCAGATTGAGTGACAAAGAGTGGTTCGCGCGATATTGCTGTAAATGGATATGGTATGATAACGATGACAATGAGGATTTGCCGTTCCAAGACATAAATGTTTTAGCCAGAGAGCGCGAACGAAATCCGATTTTCAAAAACGCGATCAAGCACTTTAAGTCCGAGGGCGACGAAGCGAGCGCGAAAAAATGCCGCGGCATCGTCATGCTCGACAAAAAGAAATGGAAGGGTATGTTGCTGCCGATAGAATATACGACAAAGGAATACTACGACGTCGTCAAAACGACTACGCAACACGGCGTGACGATCGAGATCGCGCGAAAAAAATTCGACAAGCCTGTCCGCCACGAACAGGGCGAATACGACTTCCCGGACAAGCTCTATCAAGACCACTTTGACGGCGCGACCGCTTACGGCGTGTTTGAAGGTGGCAAGTTGATCGCTGCGATCGAGCTTTTTCCCGAAAAGTGGGCTAAGCGTATCCGAGTGACCGAACTTTGGGTGGACGAAAGTGTGCGCAGACAAGGCGTCGGCAGCGAGTTGATGACTTTCGCCAAACAAATGACGCGAGAGAGCAATTCGAGAATGCTTATCCTCGAAACTCAATCATGCAATGTCGCGGCGATTGATTTTTATCGCAGTCAGCGGTTCGAACTTGTCGGAGTGTTGACTTGCGACTACCAAAACAACGACATCGAGCGTAAAGAAGTGCGCTTTGAGATGGGGTGGTTTGTCGAAACAGATCCTCTTTGTCGAGTTGATCCAAAGTAGTCGGATTACGTTTTGCAAGATAGATATCTGTGCGCCTTTCCGATGTTCCATTGCAGCGAAGCTTATTTTTTTATGCCCTACGCGGGCGGAATGCAACGGAGTTTATCGGAATATGTCCGCAAAAGCATTTGAAGTTGTCAGACTTGTTTAGATATTTTCCCATATATTTCCGATGATGATTTTTGCGCTTCGATGCGGGAACATATGTTTTTGCACGCTTTTGTCGATCGCTGATTTTCGCCTCTCATCCGATAGTCTTACCCGCGACTTGTCCGCATATGTTATAGCGGTCGCGGTTTTCGGACAAGCCGCGCATGGAGAGGTGAGTATGAACGATTGGCTCAAATTGCTGCCCGACGATATAGCGGCGTGCATACAAGACCCGGACGGTGTGACCGAGGTCAGACTGCGCGCGGGCAAGAGGACGACGATATCGCGCGGGAGCGGATATGCGGCGATCGGACGGACAGCGACCTCGGACGATATTGCGAGCGCGCTTGCGGTCTCTACCGACAGGTCTGTTTATGCGTCCGAATCGTTGCTCGCTCAAGGCTTTTTGACCTATAAAGGCGGAGTGCGTATAGGAGTGTGCGGAGAGTGCGTGTACAAGGGAGGAAAGCTCTCGGCATACCGCACGGTGTCATCGCTGTGCATACGCGTACCGCATGAGATCGACTTCAACGACAAACGCGTCGAGACGATCGTCAACCGCTTTGAAAACACTTTGATAATCTCTCCGCCGGGCATGGGAAAGACGACATTGCTGCGCTATATGGTAAAGAGGCTGTCCGATGGCGGAAAAAATGTGCTGATCATAGACGAACGCAACGAGATCTCGGCAAGCGTGAGCGGCGTTCCGACGTGCAATATCGGCGCAAACAGCGACGTAGTGCTGTACGCAAACAAGCGCGACGGCTATGTCGAAGCGATACGCGCGATGCGCCCCGACGTGCTTGCGACCGACGAACTGTTCGGCAAACACGAAATCGATTGCATCGCCGACGCGGTAAGATGCGGAGTAAGGACGCTTGCCACGGTGCATTCGGACAGCGCGGCAAGAGTGCTTGCAGACCCCGCCTATGGCGCTCTTGCCGCGGTGACGCGTTACTTCGTGCTGTTGACGGGAAAGGGCGTGATAGCGTCCGTCTATGACGGAGTCAAAAAGAATTGTATTCTCTGATCGCGGGCGCGGCATTGTTTGTCTGTTGCGCTTACATCGGCTTGGGCGTGTCCGATTGGTACAAAAAGAGGCGGCTGTTTTTCGACGCGCTGATAGACTATCTCGATGCGCTCGAACGAGGGATAAAGTACGCCAAGACGCCGCTTCCGAAGCTGACGCGCGACTTTGCCGCCGACAAAAAGGGGGACTTATTCGTAATGTTGCGCGAACAATTCGCGGAAGACACGGCCGACGGCAAAAGCAAGTCAAAGACTCTGTTGCTGACCTCGTACGAAAAAAAGGCAGTCTCGGATATGCTCGCGTCTCTGGGCAAGTACGACACGGACACCCAGCTTGCCGAACTCGGCAGATACCGCGCGCTGTTCGAGCCTATACGCGCCGCAAGTGCAAAAAAGTACGACACAACAGGCAAACTTGCAGCTAAATTGGGCGTACTTGCAGGAATAGCCGTCATGCTTACACTCGCTTAGGAGGGATATGGGAGTAGACATAATCTTCAAGATCGCCGGGGTCGGATTGCTGACTGCGATAGTCAATACAGTCCTCAAAAAGAGCGACAAGGATGAGTTGGCGACGTTCGTAACGCTAGCCGGGCTTGCGATCGTACTCGTCATGGTGCTCGACCTGTTGGGCGGCTTGTTCGACAGCGTAAAATCTATATTGGATTTGTATTGATGGACGTATTCAAGGTCATAGGCGTGGGTCTTGTCGGACTGTGCGCGGCGTTTACTCTCAAAAGTGCGGAAAGCCGTTATGCCGCAATCGCGGTCGTCGCTACGGGAGCAGTCATCCTGATCATTGCGGTGAACGCGCTCGGCGATGCGGTCGTCGGTCTGCACGAGATCATCGACAAGACAGGCGTGGACCAAGCGCTGTTTGCAACGTTGCTCAAGATCGTCGGCATAGGCTATCTGACCGAATACACGTCCGAGGTGTGCTCGGACGCAGAGTGTGCGTCGATAGGAAAAAAAATTGCTTTCGCGGGTAAGATCGCAATATTTTTGCTCGCGCTGCCCATCGTAAAAGCGTTGATGGACACGGTGGGAGAATTGATATCGGGGGTGTAATGAAGAAATTTGTTGCCGCGATAATGCTTATTCTTGCCGTTGTCGCGTTTTCGACTTGCACGTGCGCCGCCGAAGAAAGCGTCGAAGAAGAATTGAACGAAGCGGTCGACGAAACTTTGGACGACCTCGATCTGACCGCGCTCGAAAATTGGTTTTCAACGCTTGACGACGACGCTAAGGCGGCGCTCGGCGGCGATCTCGGAAGAGCGATATCAGCTATGCTTGATGGCTCGTTCAACGGGGGAGCGGACAGGTTTTTGAGCTTGACCGCAGACTATGCTTTGGGCTCGTTGACGGACATACTTTCCGTATGTGTGACAGTGTTCTCGATTGCATTGCTTTACTCGGTGCTTGCGGGGATGTCGTCGTCTTTTCTCAAAAAGCAGACGTTGCAATTGATAGGCTTTGTCTGTCACGCCTCCGCCGCGGTTGTGATTTTGGTAAGGATAGGCGCGGTGACAAAAAATGCGTTCGATTGCGCCGACGGATTAAACGTACTGATGCAGGGAGCGTTTCCGGTCGTGCTGACGCTGCTGACCGCGGCAGGCGGAACGGCTACCGCGTCGGCTATGGCTCCGGTAATGTCGCTGCTTTCCGGCGTGGTCGCGGGAGCAGTCGCAACGATCGTGCTACCGTTGTTTGTAGCCGCGACAGCCGTCGGCGTGGTAAGCGGACTTTCGCCGTCGATCAAGCTGAACAAATTCAGATCGTTTTTGACGTCGGCGGCAAAGACCGTGCTTGCCGCAGTTTTCGGCCTGTTCGTCACGTTGCTGACGATCGGCGGTATTTCGGGTTCGATAGCCGATTCCGTCTCGCTCAAAGCCGCGAAGTTTGCCGTACAAAGTTATGTGCCGCTGCTCGGCGGGTATCTCTCGGACGGGCTTGATCTCGTGCTTGCGTCCGTAGTTTTGATCAAAAATTCCGTCGGAGCGATCCTTTCGCTGGCCGCAGTCGCGGCGGTAGCTATGCCGGTAATCGAACTTGCGGTCACGTCGCTTGGGCTTAAACTTGTCGCAGGACTTGTAGAGCCGTTCGCCGACCACGAATTTTCGGGCATGATCTCGTCTGCGGCAAAAAACATATCCGTGGCGGCGGAAGCGTTGATTGCGCTCGGCGTCGCGTTCGTTATCGCTGTCATGTGCGCGGTCGCAAGCTGCAACGCGGGGGCGCTGTGATACAGGCGTGGCTGACGAGCGTTGTGGGAATAGTTGCCGCAGGCGTGCTTCTGGATATCATACTGCCCGAAGGCGACACCGCAAAGTACGCAAAGGGAGTATATGCATTGATAGTGGTTCTCGTACTTGCATCCCCGGTGACGGAGCTGGTTAAAAGTCTCAAAGAAGTGCGATCGTCCGAGACGCTTGCGGCGGACGGCTCGTTTTTGGACGCATTGGAATACAGACGGGAGCAAGCCGACGAAGCGCTAGTCGAAAAAGCGCTTGCCGAGATAGGTCTGGACGGCTGCAAAGTCAATATCTTTGCGGCGGCGGACGGAGGATATACGCCCGAGCGCGTCAATGTCGACGTATCGGGATGCGAAAATTTCAGACGAGAGGACGAACAAAGAGCGGTCGAGACCGTCAAACTCAAACTCGGCTGCAAGGAGGTGAGGATATATGGACAAAGAGAATGATTCTACTTCGACAGCGGGAGTGTGGCAAAAGATAAGATCGATCAAGCACATCAAGGTCATCGCCGCAGCGGTATTGGTTGTCGTGGTCATTGCGGCGGTCGTCGCGTCGGGCGTCGGCGCGGACAAACAAACAGAGCCGTCGTTTGAAGATCAGATAGCCGAAGTGTTGTCGAGGATAGACGGCGTGGGCAAATGCGAAGTGATGATCTCCTATGACGGCGAGGGACAAAGCGAGATCGCATATGAACAGGAGAGCGAGAGCAATGTGACTACGGACAGCGACGGCAGCGGCGACCGCGTCGTGGAGAACAGCAATTCGCATTCGCGTCCCGTCACGGTGATAGTGGACGGGATCGAGCAGCCGCTCGTTATCTCCACGTCGCCCGCGCCGGTAAAGGGCGTGGTCGTCGTCGCCGAAGGCGGCGGAGATGTGATGACAAAACTCAAGATCATAGACGCGGTATGCGCTCTCGTCGACGTCGAGGGGCTGTCTATCAAGGTTTTTGAGATGAAATAATGTCGAAAGCGCACGAATTGCCCCAAGCGTGCATATCGTCGATATCACGCAATATACATATAACAGACGAGCGAAAATACGCCGCAACATTCCATGGAGGTAATTTTATGGCAGAGCAAACAGTCAAGGTCAAAAAAGGACTTTCCGCCAACGCAAAAAAGGTTATCGTGCTGTGCAGCATGGTCGCGCTTTTGGTGTTGACCGGAGTCCTGAACTTCGTACTGAACGGAGATTTGATCAATCCGTCGCAAGGCGACGCTACGGTGGGCGGAGACGCGGTGACGACCTTCTTCTCCAACTACCGCACAAGCAGAGAGACCGCGAGAGCGGAAGAGATGTCTTATCTCGACGCGATCATCTCATCCGAAGATTCCAGCGCCGAAGCTAAGGCTACGGCGGAGGAGATGAAGCAGGAACTGCTCGGGAACATCGAAGCGGAACTCGTGATCGAGAACCTCATCAAGGCGAAGGGCTTTGAGGACGCGATAGTCACGATGAGTACCGAAAACGTAAACATAATCATAGATCAACCGCAGCTCGAGGCGGCGCAGGTGTCGCAGATCCTCGGCATCGTATTGCAGGAGACAGACTACGCGGCGACTCAGGTGGTAGTCGTACCTTATGAGGCGTAAGCGCTTGTCAAATTCCTCCGGATATGCTATTATATAGGCGTATCCGGAGGGACGCTATGTCCTTTGCAGACAAGTTTTCAGACAAGAACGAACAGGCGGAAGAAACATACGTCAGCATCATCTCGACCGTCGCCGTGAGCGCGGCGATGCAGGTCAAGGGCGTCGCGTCGGTGTCGTTCGACGCGGGCGAAGTCGCCAAGCCGAGCAAGAAGAAAAAGAAAAACAGCGCCGTAGAAGTGGAACTTTACAAAGACAAGACGGCGCTCATCGATATCACGGTCAACATCCGCTACGGCTTTGTCATTCCTGAAGTCGTCGCGCAGATGCAGGAAAAGATCAAAAACGAGGTCGAAAAGGCGACGTTCTACAAGGTCAAAGCCATCAACGTCGTCGTCGCCGGCGTCGTGTATGCGGAATAAGCGCAGACAATCGCAAAGGTACCTTTTATGAGCAGAAGAACGGCAAGAGATTATGCCTATAAATTGATTTTTCAATCGCTTTTTCACGAAACGGACGAGGCGGACGAAGCTGAACAAGCCGCGATGTTCGCAGATACGTCGCTCAGCGACGACGACAGGGATTATATGCGCGAAGTCGTCGACGGAGTCGCCGCGCACCGCGACGATATTAAGGCGTGCATCATGCGCAATCTCAAAAATTTTACTTACGAAAGGATCTTCAAGCCCGATCTCGCGGCGCTGTATTTGGCGACCTACGAGATGAAGTACGGAGGGATACCGGCTGCCGTAGCGATCAGCGAAGTCGTCGACATCGTCAAGATGTACGGCTCGGAGTCGAGCGGCAAGTTCGTCAACGGCGTGCTTGCGGGCGTATTCAAAGAGACGGAGGACAAATAATGCTTATTTTAGGCAAACAAGTCGCTGCCCAAACGCGTCTTCGCATCGCCGAGGATGTCAAGGCTTTTGTACAGAAATTCGACCGCAAGCCCTGTCTTGCCGTCATCATCGTCGGCGAAGATCCGGCGTCGCAGACCTATGTGCGCAACAAGATCAAGGGGTGCGCCGAAGTCGGTATGGCGTCGCTGTCCTACGAATACGGCGATACGACCCCCCAAGAGGAGATCGCCGCAAAACTCAAAGAGCTTGCCGCCGACGACGCCGTAGACGGCATACTCGTGCAATTGCCGCTGCCCAAAGGTTATGACGAAAAATATCTGCTGTCGCTCATTCCCGACGCTAAGGACGTTGACGGGTTCAGCCCGACGAATATGGGGCTTTTGGCAATGAATAATCCGCGCACGATCTCCTGTACGCCGTTCGGAGTGATGAAGCTGATAGAGAGTACGGAGACGTCGCTCAAAGGCAAGCGCGCGGTCGTCATCGGACGCAGCAACACAGTTGGCAAGCCTATGGCGATGTTGTTGCTCAACGCCGATTGCACGGTCACCGTGTGCCACAGCAAGACTGAGGATCTTGCCGGGATCGCCTCGCAGGCGGACGTTCTCGTCGCGGCGATAGGCAAGCCTAAATTCGTGACCGCCGACATGGTAAAAGAAGGGGCTGTCGTCATCGACGTAGGCATCAACCGCGTCGACGGCAAACTTGTCGGAGACGTGGATTTCGATGCGGTCAAAGACAAAGCGGCGTTCATTACGCCGGTGCCCGGCGGCGTGGGTCCGATGACTATCACGATGCTGCTCGCCAACACGTTGCAGGCGGCGGTCAAGGCGGAAGAACAAAGATAATAGATGCAGGACAAATTCATAAGCGTGACGGTACTCAACCAGTATATCCACGACGTCTTTGTCGCGGAGGAGATGTTGCACGGCATCACCCTCTGCGGAGAGGTCAGCGGACTGAGGACGAGCGGCGGGCATGCTTATTTTGTAATGAAAGACGCCAACGCGCAGGTGCAATGCAGCTGTTTCAGATACGCTAAGACGTACCTACCAAAAGACGGAGAGACGGTGCTTGCCACGGGCAGCGTTGATTACTACTCAAAGGGCGGCAGGCTGTCGTTCAATATCGAATCGATGAAGCCGTTCGGCGAAGGGCTTGCCGCGCTCAAATTGGCTCAACTCAAACAAAGATTGCTCGAAGAGGGATACTTCGACGATTCGCACAAGGTCGCCATACCGCGCTTTTGCTCAAAGATATGCGTACTCACGTCTGCGAGCGGCGCTGTAATACGCGACATAGTTACGACGGTGCGCAAGATCAACCGGATCATCGACATAGTCGTGCGCGACATACCCGTGCAGGGCGCAGGGTGTGCGGATGCGGTGGCAAAGCAGCTATCCGTCGTCGACAATCTCGGATTCGACGCGATAGTGATCGCAAGGGGAGGCGGCTCGGCAGAGGATCTGATGCCGTTCAACGAAGAAAAAGTGGTCAAAGCGGTATATGCGTGTAAGACGCCCGTGATCTCGGCGGTGGGACATGAGACCGACTTCACGCTTTGCGATTTCGCCGCGGACGCGAGGGCGGCGACTCCGACTGCCGCCGCTCAACTCATTGCGTTTGACGTAAGGGAAGTGCTTGCCGAGATCTTCGGATATGCAGAAAAAATGTACGACGCGATGGAGCGCAAACAGCGCGACGCTAAGATCTGTTTATCCGCTTCGGGCAACAAGATCGCCTCTGTAATATTGTTAAATTGTTCTAAATTGGCTCGAAAATCAGAACTATTAAGCCATACTATGTCTAATTTGGTGCAAAATAAACTTTCCGATATATCCGTCGGAATAAAGTCGACAGTTACGAGATTGTCGGATGTAAATCCCGCCAACATCTTGGCGAAGGGATATTTTGCCGTCTCCAAAGACGGCGTCAGGATCGCAGGCGTTACTACGCTTTCGCCCGGCGACGAAATAGAGATCAGAGGCGCGGACGGTCGCGCTGCGGCGACCGTCAAGGAGGTTAAAACGATATGAGCGAAAACTTTCAATTGGAAAAGGCGCTCGCACAACTCGAGGACATCGTCCGCAAACTTGAGAGCAAGGACGTTACGCTCGACCAAAGCGTGCAATTGTTTCAAAAAGGCGTCGACTTGTCGCGCAGGTGCGCCGAAAAGCTGACAGAAATCGAGGGCAGCGTAGCTAAACTTAAAGGCGAGTTGGAATCGCTTACGGTCGAAAAGTTCGACCTCGATGCGTAATGAATACCTTTCTTGCCGGATATCTCGATCCCGTAAAGTTCGACGAGCTGCTCAAAAATTATCTGGATTCGGTCGAAATACCCGACTCCCTGGTTATGCCGATGAACGACGCGCTCATCGGCGTCGGCAAGCGTTTGCGTCCAGCGCTTTGCTATATCGGCGCGGAGATATCGGGCGCAGATCCTAAACGCGCAGATTTTTGCGCCGCAGCGATAGAGTGCGTTCATTGCTATTCGCTCGTTCACGACGACCTCGAATGTATGGATGACGACGCGTTCAGGCACGGCAAGCCGTCAATACATTCAAAATACGGCGAAGCCGTCGCGGTTTTGTGCGGCGACGCGCTGCTCAATCTCGCGTTCGAGATCCTAATCGGCGGATGCGGAGACAAAGCAAGCGTAAAAGCAGCCTTGGTGATCGCTCGTAAAGCCGGCGTATCCGGGATGATCGGCGGACAGGCGGACGACGTATCGGGAAGAGCGGATCGTCTCGACACGCTCAAAGAAATGTATCGCAAAAAGACGGGCGAATTGCTCGCTGCGGCGTTGATGTCCGGCGCGGCAGCGGGCGGCGCGGACGACGAAACGCTGTCTCGTCTCGAGATCTACGCCCACAGCGCAGGCATAGCTTATCAATTCCGCGACGACGTTCTCGACGTCACATCGACGTCTCAGCAACTCGGCAAGGATATCGGCAGCGACAGCGACAACGACAAGGTGACAGCAGTCACGCTGCTCGGTATCGACGGCGCCGAAGCCGCGTGCAAAGAATATTTCGCGCGCGCGCTCGACGCGATCGCTCCGCTCGGCAAGCGCGCTGAGGCGCTCTCAAAACTTGTTTCGTACCTTCAAGGCAGAACTTTTTGAGCGTCATCGCCGTCATTTTTGAAAATATCTGCTTATGAAAGCTATAATTTTTCATCGTCGCAAGCCGTCGTCCGCCCGAGACGATGTACTATTTGGATGATTATTGTTGATTTTCGTGAAAATAAACAGTATAATTTTGTTGAGCGGCAATAGCCGCCGAGGTTAGGCAATGAACATTTTGGACAGCGTCGGCTCTCCCGCCGACGTAAAAAAACTCGATCGGGGGCAGCTTGACGAACTCGCTTCTCGGATACGCGAGCGTATCGTCTCGGTCGTGCTTACCAACGGAGGTCACCTCTCTTCCAATTTGGGAGCGGTGGAGATCGTCATTGCCATGCACCGCGTATTCGATTGTCCCAAGGATAAATTTATATTTGACGTCGGGCATCAATGCTATGCGCACAAACTGCTGACCGGCAGAAACCGCGACTTCGATACTTTACGCAAACGCGGCGGCATATCCGGTTTTCCTCAAAGGGAGGAGAGCGTATACGACTGCGCCGATACGGGTCATGCGTCTACGTCCATATCGCTGTTGTGCGGGCTTTCGCGCGTCTGTCCCGACAGCAAAGTCGTCGCGCTTATCGGCGACGGCGCATTGACGGGAGGTTTGGCGTACGAGGGGCTCAACGACCTCGTTTCGCTTGGCGGCAACGCCATCGTCATCATCAATGACAACGGCATGTCCATATCGCGCAACGTCGGGCTTGTTCCCGGAGTTTTGGACGGATTGAAACGCGACCCAAAACACGCGAAGTCTTCGCTCGGCGCGCTCGGGCTCGACTATATTTACGTCGACAGAGGTCACGACATCGGCGCGCTCTGTTCGGCGCTTCGCCGCGCCGGTAAAGCCGCGCGTCCGTGCATCGTGCACGTGTCGACCGTTAAGGGCAAGGGTTACGGACCGGCGGAAGAGGACAGCGAGCGTTATCACGGCTATTCGCATTCGGCATTAGCCGAACCTACGCTTTCCGACGTATTTGGCGCGGCTCTTTCAAAACTTGCCGACCGCAATGACGACGTATATGCCGTGACAGCAGCGATGAAGGGAGGCACGGGACTCGCGGAATTTGCAAAAAAGCATCCCGACAGGTTCTTCGACGTCGGCATCGCCGAAGCGCACGCGGTATGCATGAGTTCTGGGCTTGCGCTCGGCGGCAAAAAACCTTATGTCGCAATTTATTCGACATTTTTGCAACGTGCGTACGATCAGATAGTCCACGACGTATGCATCAACGATCTTCCCGTGACTTTTTGCGCTGACAGAGCGGGCGTCGTCTCGGGCGACGGTCCCACACATCAGGGCGTGTACGACATCTCGTTTTTACGCGAACTGCCAAACATTGCTATATTGTGTCCCAAGGACGCGGAAGAACTTGAAGCCGCGATCGAGTGGTCGGTTTCGTTCGGGCATCCGCTCGAGATACGTTACCCGAAAGGCGGCGTCCCCGCCGCTTACGACAGACATACGCCTGTTACCGTCGGGAAGTGGGATTTTGATCCCGACGAGGTGCTGCTTGCGGACAAAATAGTGCTTGCTTGCGGCGCGCAAAGCTGCGCGGAGGCCGCGAGCGCAGTAGATTCTCTACGCAAAAAGGGCGAAAAGGTCGCGTTCGTCAACGCACGCTTTGCAAAGCCTTTGGACACCGAACTTCTCGATCTCATCGACGACAGGTTTGTGCTGACCGTGGAGGACGGGGTTGTCGACGGCGGATTCGGTGAAGCGGTGCGTAACTATTACGCCCGCCGAGACAGCGACATCTTCCCAAAAGTCAAGGTAATCGGCTATGCCGACGGACTGTATCCCATGGGCGAAGTTGCCGAGATACAAAAGTATTGCAAGACCGACCGCACCGCGATAGTGCGCGCTCTCGACGATGAGGCTTGACGCTTATGTCGCCGAAAAGTTCGGCATAAGCAGAACAAAAGCCGCCCGCTTCATTGAAGAAGGGCGCGTTTTTTGTAACGGGAAACCGGCTGACAAGCCGTCAAAAGACATTGCTCCCTCTTCCGAAGTCACGCTCTCGGACGAGGGGGTATTCGCTTCGGCAGGCGGAGACAAACTCCAAAAAGCGCTTAGCGATTTCGTCGCAGATGTTACCGGCGCCGTCTGCGCGGACATAGGCGCGTCAAACGGCGGCTTTACCGACTGTCTCCTCAAACACGGCGCATCAAAAGTATATGCGGTGGACGTGGGGGAATGCGCTCTGCCGCAAAGGCTGAAAGAGGACGGGCGGGTTATCGTCCGCGACAGACTCAACGCGCGCTATATCACTCCCGACGACATAGGCGAGCCGTGCGACGTCGTGACGATAGACGTCAGTTTCATCTCGCTCAAACTCGTCTTGCCGTCCGTCAAATGCCTGCTCAAACGCGGCGGAGAGATATTCGCGCTGATAAAACCGCAATTCGAAGCGGGCAGAAGCGCGCTGTCTAAACGCGGGATCGTGACCTCGCAAAAGATACGCGAAGCGGTCGTGAACGACATAACTTCTTTTGCCGCAAGCGTCGGTTTGAAGGCGAAAGGAGTGACCACGGCTCCCGTCAAAAAGGATAAAAACACAGAATACGTCATTCGCCTCGTCAAAATTTGATTTTATGCATTTATTCAAAAATCGTTGAATAATTTTGCATATTATTATATAATATCTTTCGTATGAAGATAGGCGTTTACACCAATTACAACAAAGATCCACACGGGATGATAGCCAAGCAATTTTGCGGCATTTTGGCGCGCAAAGGCGTCGAATGCGGCTATTTTTACGGCGACGGAGGCGCGGACGCGTCGTCAGATCTCGCCAAGGCGGGCAAGATAGGCGATATCCTCGTCGCGTTCGGCGGCGACGGCACGATGCTCAACGTCGTAGAGTATTGCGCGCAAAACGCAATCCCGATCCTCGGCGTCAATTTGGGCAGGATAGGTTTCTTGTCCGAAGCGTCCAAGGACGAACTCGAAAAGGTAGTCGACGGGCTCATCGCCGGTTCTTTTTCGCTCGAACGCAGGGCAATGCTCGCCGCTACGGCGGGCGAAAAGACATACTTAGCGCTCAACGAAGTCGTGCTTGGCACGGGCAGCAATTCTCGTGTATGTACGATCGACGTCTCCGTCAACGGTCACCATGCGGATTCGGTCAGAGGCGACGGGGTCATCGTTGCAACCGCGACGGGTTCGACCGCCTATTCGCTGTCTTGCAACGGGCCTGTACTGTCGCCCGACGTCAATGCGTTCATCATCAACGCGATTTGCCCGCATTCGCTTCATTTTTGCCCCATCGTCGTCAATTCCGACAGCAAGATCACACTCTCTTGCGAGGGATCCGGCATGCGCCTTACCGCAGACGGCAGCATTTTCGGGCTTGGCGACGGCAGATGTGAAGTCGACATCGTCCGCAGCGATAAGGACGCGCTTTTTGTACGATTCGGTCATCAGAGCTTTTACGAAAAACTCGTGAAAAAACTCTCGTATTGGGGTGAGTGATATGGTCAGATCCAAAAGACAGCAATTGATCCTCGACATCATTGAAAGACAAGAGGTCGGCACGCAGGGCGAGCTTGTGGAACTGCTGCGAAAACAGGGATCGGACGCGACGCAGGCGACGGTCTCGCGCGACGTCAAGGAGCTGGGACTGGTCAAAGTCTCGGGGACGGAGCGAAAGTATAAATATGTCAAAGCCGACGGCGGAGCGCACAAGATCGCCGCGAAGTACGGCAACATCTTCAAAGAGTGCGTGCTGTCCATCCGCAGCGCGTCAAATCTGATCGTCGTCAAGACGGTCACGGGCGGCGCCAACAGCGCGTGTGCGTTCATAGACCACCTCAATCTTCCGCAGGTCATAGGCACGCTTGCCGGCGACGACACCATCTTCACGGTCGTAGCCGACGGCGAGAACGTCGACGCCACCGTTCAACTTTTGAGATCTTATCTCGTCTGACGGAGGGGATATGCTTGCATCGCTCAGCATCAGAAACATAGCGTTGATAGACAAGCTCGAAGCGGAATTTTCGGAAGGACTGAACATACTTTCGGGCGAGACGGGCGCGGGCAAATCCATCATCATAGACAGCCTTGAGTTCGTACTCGGCGAGAGGGCCGACAGGTCTTTGATCAGATACGGCTGCGATGAGGCTTCGGTATCGGCTCTGTTTGAAACGGGCGCGTCGTTGCCGGCGGTCGACATATTAAAAGAAACGGGCATCGACAGCGAAGACGGCGAGCTGATGTTGGCGCGAACCATGAGCGTAGACGGCAAAAACGTCTGCCGCGTCAACGGCGTCAGAGTCACGCTTGCCGTACTCAGATCTGTCGCGCACGCGCTTGCGGACATTTACGGTCAGCATGAGGCGACAGGGCTTTTAAGCGAAGAAAATCACATAAAAGTTCTCGACAAGTTTGCCGGCGAACCCCTTGCCGCCGCCCTCGAGGAACGCGCAAAGCTTTGCGCGCAATACAAAGCGACACGGGCAGAGATTGCCAAGTACGGTTCGCTTACGGACGTCGAGGCGCGCACCGAAGAGGTATGCGACGCTATCAGGGAGTTGGAAGAAGCCGCGCTCGAAGAGGGCGAAGAGGACGCTCTGCTCGCCGCGCGCAAAAAATTCAACAACGCCCAACGCATACGTGACGCGCTCGCCGACGCGCAAAATTCCCTTGACGGCGACGCGGGCAGCGCGCTTTCGGACATCGTCTCCGCGCGCAGGTCGATCGGCGGCGTAAGCGATTACGATCCGTCTTATGCGGAGATTGAGAACAGACTCGAGGAGTTGAAGATCGAAACGCAAGACATCGCCGCGACTTTGCGCGAGCTGATAAACTCGGACGACTTTGATCCGTATGCTGCCGAAAGGTGCGAAGAGCGTCTCGCACTCGTGCGCAAGATCAAGCGCAAATATTCAGTTTCCGAGCAAGAATACGGCGCAAAGCTTGACGAATTGCGCAGGGAACTCGATTTTCTTGCGGGCGGAGAAGCGGCGCTGCAAGAACTCAACGTCAAATCCGAAAAAATATGCGCGGCTTTGTCTAGGAACGCCGACAAATTGCATATGCTTCGTAAGGACGCCGCCGCCGCGCTTGCCGTACAATTGGTCGCTCAGCTCAAAGACCTCGGGATGAACAACGCGTCATTCGAAGCGAAGATAGATCGCGTCGAATGCGAACCTACGCCCGTCGGCGAGGACAAGGTCGTCTTTATGTTTTCCGCCAACGCCGGTCAGCCTCTGCGCGAACTTGTCAAAGTTATTTCCGGCGGCGAGCTGTCTCGTTTCATGCTTGCGATCAAGAACATTATTTCCGATATTGACGGCGTAGAGACAATGGTCTTTGACGAGGTTGATACAGGCATCAGCGGTAAGACGTCGCAGGTGGTCGCTCAAAAATTGTACACGATCGCCAAGGGGAGACAAGTACTCGCTGTCACGCATTTGCCTCAACTCGCTTCCATGGCGGACCGGCATTTTCTCATTAGCAAATATACGGACGAGAACGGCGCTCATACCGCGCTTACCGCGTTGGACCGAGACGGTATGCTTGCCGAGATTGCGCGGCTCATCGGCGGCAGCGAATACAGCGAACACGCGCTTCCGCACGCAAAGGAGATGAAACGATACGCAGACGAATTCAAAACAGCATAAAGACTTTTGATTTGCGTCGCCGATTGGCGGCGCTTTTTTCATAATTGCTTGACGGAAGTGCAAACTAACTTCGTGAGGACGGCAATGAAAAGATTTTTGTGCGTGATGATGCTGCTGTTCGTCGCGGTGGCGGCGGTCGGCTATTTCGGCTTGCAGGAACAAGACGACTTTTGGGCGGCGACCGCGTTCTGTGACTGCGAGCCGAGCGAAGCGCCGTATGTAGAAAACGTCTACGACGACCAAACCGCAACGACGAGCAGTAAATTGTTCGGCATTTTTGAAATAGGCAAAAAGAAAACCGAGCCTGTCGTATCGCACGACGTCTTGCTCGGAGGGCGTCCGCTCGGCATATCGCTCAATCTTGACGGATTGATGATAACAGCCAAACGTGCGGTCATTACGGATGAGGGGACTGCGTCACCTATGGACGACTCGGATGTGACTTTCGGCGATATCCTGAAGTCTGTCAACGGAGTGGATGTCGACAGCTCCGACCGGATCGCCGAAATACTCGAATCATCAGACGGCTCAGCCGTTTTGGAGATCTCGCGCGGAGGAGCGAGCCGCACATTCCGCGTGCAGGCGGTAAGAGACGCCTTGACGTCGAAATACAAACTCGGTCTGCTGTTGCAGGAAAAGATCGACGGTATAGGAACTCTTACCTTTATCGACCCGATGACTGCGCGCTTCGGCTGTCTCGGGCATCCGATCGCCGTCACCGAAAACGTGCCCGTCGACGCCGTCTACGGCATGGCATATCCCGCATACATCACCGGATCTGTCAAAGGAACTACCGGGAAAGCGGGCGAACTCGTAGGGGCGTTTTCAAGAGCAGACGCACCGATCGCAGTTATCGACTCAAACAACAAATTCGGTAATTTCGGATATTATACGGGAGATACGGACGGGCTGACCGAGATTGCCGTCGCTTCGCGCGAAGAGGTACGTCCCGGCAAAGCGCAGATCTATTCCACGGTCATCGGGAATGAACCGGAATGGTACGACATCGAGATAATCAAAGTGGAAAAGCAAGATTCGCCCGACGACAAGAGCATGGTCATCCGCGTCACAGACAAAGGATTGATCTCGATGACGGGAGGGATTGTGCAGGGGATGAGCGGAAGTCCGATTGTTCAAGACGACAAACTGGTCGGAGCTGTCACCCACGTGTTTACGTCCGACCCCACAAAAGGATACGGCATATTCATCGATTGGATGCTGACGCAATAAAAAGCGGGACCCGCAAGGGTCCCTCAAATTGTTCGGATCAGACGTTGACCACGCCTTTTTGTCCAAGCAGATCGGCGTGTTTTTTTAATATCGGATCTATCTCTGCCGAGATGAATTCGACCACTTGCTGCGGCGCTCTGCCGACAAAGTTTTTTGCGTCGAGGATACCGTCCAATCTGTCGGCAACGGCGGCAAACATTTCGTCTTTTTTGATCAGGTCGATAAGATTATTGTCTTTGCCTTCGACTTTGACATTGCGCGACGCCTCCATGGACAGCACGCGTATACGCTCGTGCAGCTCCTGACGGTTACCGCCCGCCTTGACGCATTCCATCATAATGTTTTCTGTCGCCATAAACGGCAGCTCGGCGTCGATGTGTTTCTTTATGACCTTGTCGTAAACGACGAGGTTTTCAGATACGTTGAGATAGATGTTGAGAATCGCGTCGACCGCGAGGAACGCTTGCGCGATCACGATTCGCTTGTTTGCGCTGTCGTCAAGAGTGCGCTCAAACCATTGCGTCGCCGCGGTGACCGCGCAGTTTGTCGGCAGCGATATCACGTACCTTGCGATCGAACCTATACGTTCGCTGCGCATCGGGTTGCGCTTATATGCCATAGCCGACGAGCCGATCTGCGTCTTTTCGAACGGCTCCTCTATCTCTTTCATGTGCTGCAACAGGCGGATATCGTTTGAGAAACGATAGCAGCTTTGCGCGATCTGCGACAGCACGCACAGTACGTTGTAATCAAACTTGCGCGGATATGTCTGTCCCGTCACGCCGTAAAAAGAGGAGTAGCCCATCTCGGCAACGACCCGGCGTTCCAATTCCTTGACCTTTTCGCCGTCTCCCTCAAAAAGATCGAGAAAACTCGCTTGCGTTCCCGTAGTGCCCTTTACGCCGCGCAACTTGACGTTGGCTTTGAGATTTGCCAAAGAAACATAGTCCATCTCCAAGTCCTCGAGCCACAAAGTCGCGCGCTTGCCGACCGTGGTCAGCTGAGCAGGTTGAAGGTGTGTGAATCCGAGCGCGGGCAAGTCCCTGTATTTGAGCGCAAACGCTTTGAGCTTGTCCATAACGTTGACCAGCTTGGCGAGTACAAGATCGAGCGCGCGGTCGATGATGATGACTTCGGCGTTGTCGGTGACGAAACACGACGTCGCTCCGAGATGGATTATGGGCATTGCCTTTGTCGCCTGCTTGCCGAACGCCTTGACATGAGCCATAACGTCGTGGCGGACTTCTTTTTCAAACTTTGCCGCGTCGTCATAATTGATGTCGTCTTTGAACTTTTCCATTTCGGCGATCTGTTCGTCTGTGATGTTCAATCCGAGCGCCTTCTCAGACTTGGCGAGAGCGATCCAAAGCCGCCTCCAAAGTCGGAACTTTGCGTCGTCCGAAAAGTTTGCCGCCATCTCTTTGCCGGCATATCTGGTAATCAGGGGATTGACGTAAATATTTGTCTGCATAGTAATCTCCGTGTTTTGATAAAATTATTATACAATATTTTACGACGAAATTCTACTGTTTTACGCGCACTTTGCGCAAAATGCGTCTTGAATACTATTTTTGTAAATCGGCTAAAAACGTTTGACTTATTCTGCGGCGCATAGTAAAATGTATAGGCAATTTAGGGGAGTGGCTCAACGGTAGAGTAGTGGTCTCCAAAACCATTGGTTGCGTGTTCGAATCGCGTCTCCCCTGCCACACAAAAAGAGAACGAAACCGCGTTCTCTTTTTGCTTATACGGCAGGGGGAGACGCGATTCGAAATATGCAAGTTTGCATATAATGCAAGTTGCGTGTGACGCTCGCGCTTTTTACTTTACACGACCAATACCGTCGTTCCCGTATAGTCTTGCTCGCTCGCTATTCCGTCGCTCGATATATACATATCTCGCTCCTTACGAATCGCGCAAGATGCAAAAGAACGAAACCGCGTTCTCTTTTTGCTTATATGGCAGAGGGAGACGCGATTCTAAATATGCAAGTTTGCATATAATGCAAGTTGCGTGTGACGCTCGCGCTTTCGTTTGAGCTGCCCGATACGATCTCTTCATGGATATATGCGAGTTGATCTCTGCTTTTCGTTGCCAAAAAGATATCGTTGTGATAAAATTGTCTGCGAGGTAACTATGGCAAATTACAAATTCAAGCTCGGTTTTGTCGGTTCGGGCAATATGGCTCAAGCTATCGTTCACGGAGTCTTATCCTCGGGGATGGCGACGGCAGAGGACATCGTGATGTCGAATACGAGCGGAGTTACGCCGATCGAAGGCATAACCTGCACTACGAACAACGCATATGTGACCGCAAACAGCGAGTATACGGTGCTTGCGGTCAAACCGCAGGTATTCAAAAGTATCGCTCACGAACTGCGACCGGTGCAGTCTGCGGCAGTCATCAGCATAATGGCGGGACTTAACTCGGAAACCGTTGCAAACGCACTTGGAGTTTGCGGCAATATAATACGAGTAATGCCGAACACACCGTCCAAAGTGGGCATGGGTGCGACCGCGATAGCAGAAAACCGCTGTTCGGGAGAGAGCAACTCCTTTTGCCGCAAAATCTTCCAATCGGTCGGTCAGACCGTTTATGTGCCCGAAAAAGACTTTGACGCCGTCACTTGCGTCAGCGGAAGCGGCCCGGCATACGTATTTTATTTCATAAAAGCGATGACGGAGGGCGGCATTGCCAACGGGCTTTCGCCCGATGTAGCAAAACGGTTGACGCTCGCAACCGTGGCAGGCGCGTGCAAATTAGCCGAGATATCGGACGACGATCTCGAAGTGTTAATCGACAAGGTTTGCTCAAAGGGCGGCACGACCATCCGGGCAATAGACACATTCCGCAAAGCCGGGATGGACGGGATCGTCATCGACGGAATGACCGCTTGCCGCAAGCGCAGCGAGGAGCTGGGCAAAGCATGAAAAAGGTAGACATATATACCGACGGCGCGTGTTCGGGCAATCCCGGCGCGGGCGGATGGGCGGCGATCCTCATCTATAACGGCATAGAAAAAGAGCTCAGCGGCTACAACCGCGAGACGACCAACAATCGTATGGAGTTGTTTGCCGTCATCCAAGGGCTTAAACAGCTCAATCAGCGGTGCGAAGTGACTGTCTATTCCGATTCCGCTTATGTCTGCAATGCCTTTCTGGAGGGATGGATAGACGAATGGAGCGCTTCGGATTGGAAACTTAAAGGCGGCAAAGGGCAGGTCAAAAACGCCGATCTGTGGAAAATGCTGCTTTTGGAGTGCGGAAAGCACTCGGTGAACTTCGTCAAGGTCAAAGGACACTCCGACAACATCTACAACAACCGATGCGACAAGCTGGCGACGGGAGAGATAGCCAACGCATCCAAAAACCCGCAAATAGATTGATATGCCGCCTTCGGGCGGTTTTTTCTTGCCGCGTAGTATTTTGACTTTATCGCGCAAATACTATATTGCGAGTGCATACCATGTCAAAAATACCCGAATTGATTTCGACAGCGCTTACGGCGGCTGCAAGCGTGGTCGCCGCGTTCATCGTCGACGACCTCGCCAGCATCGGCGCGCCAGAACTATCCGTAGCGGCAGGGGCGTGCTTGATCGCTGTGTTCGCGGCGCTACGAGTGTGCGGGATAATATACGGATCGGAGACATTACTAAAAATTTCGTTTTTGGGAGCGCTTGTTACCGCGCTTTCGGCGCTCGTTTACAAGGCGGGCTTGACATACGGTTGGTTCGAGTACTTCGACGATATCGACGCGCTGTTGACGTTGATAAGACAATACGATCCGTATGCGGTGTTGATATTCGTAACGATTCAATTCGCGCAAGTGACCGTGCTGCCTCTGCCGGCAACGCTCACCACGATAGCAGGCATTACGATCTTCGGCGTCACGGAAGCGGTCCTATATTCTTCTGTTGCGATAATTGCCGGCTCAATGGTGGCGTTTGCGCTCGGACGCACGTTCGGAGTCAAACTTGCGTCATGGCTCTGCGGCGCAAAAGCGGTGAGCAAATACCGTCGCCTTCTCAAAGGAAGAGAGGCGGTGCTTTTGTACGCAATGTTCTTGCTTCCCGTTTTTCCGGACGATCTGCTTTGCGTGATAGCCGGGCTCGGCTCGATGTCCTATCGCTCGTTTTTGATTATGATGATAATAACTCGTCCGATTGGTGTTCTCTGGACGGCGGCGGTGTACAAGGGGGCAGTTTCTATTCCCGCAAATGCGGCGGGAATCGCGCTTTGGATAGCGATCGCATTAGTTACGGCTGCGCTGTTTGCTGTGCTGTATAAATACGGAGACAAGATCGCGGATCGGGTAAACGCCATACTGTCAAAAGTTTTATCCAAAATGCCGAGAAAGCGCAAGCCCGTCAAAAAAGGCATGGTGCGGGATGACCGCATAGAGACGCATATCGCCACCGTATGCGCAAACGGAAGATCGCTCGCAAACACAGACGGAGCAAACATAAAGCCGCCCGAAAGCGGCTCGTGATCAGCTCACATGGTAGCGTCGCGTCTTGTACAGTAAATTGTAGATCAACAGTGCGGCGGGGATGTCGAGAAGGAACAACGCCGGGATGATGATCGGTTTGACGGACGTTGAGGGCGCATCGATCTTCGCCCCGAACACGAAGAATCCCAAACAAACGATCAATATCAATGCGTTCAACATGAATATCAGCGAATTGATCAGCGAGGAACGCAAGCTGAAATTGGCTTTTACACGCTTGACCGGGTCTACAAAGCAATTGACCACGGCAAAGACGGGGAACAAAAGCCCGATCCCGAGAAATAAAAACAGATAACCGATCGAAGCGGATGGCTCTGTCATGCGGAATGTCGCAAAATAGGCGATCAAGACCTCAATGGCATACAGCGCGTACGCAAAGAAAGAGCAGTCGCGCAGCAGCCTGTTGACGTAATAGTAATTGTTGATGTAAAACTCGCTCGTATTTTTCTTTACATATTGTCTTATCGTGTATCCGTCCGCAGCATAACGCGCGCGCAGTTCGTTGAGAGAAACAAAGCCGTACTGATCGGCGCCGCCGTCGAAGCTGCGGTCGGCGGACCCGGCATACTCGCGCACATCGTTTTGAGGCGAACTGTAAATGCTGTCAAAACTCGTGATATAGTTGACGCCCGGCTCCTCGTCGCGCATATCGAATATCGGAGCGGGAGACGGCTCGGGGCGGGGATCTTCTTCGACTTCTTTTTTGGGCGTCTTGAAGATCTCGGCTATACGTTCGTAACTCGACGCACCGTCGTCTTTACCTTGACGTTGCTCGGGCGCAACGGCGGCGGGAGAGGGACGATCGTAAACGATCGGAGCGCCCTCTTCGGTGTTAGATTCGGGTTGCGCGTCGTCGGCGGGAGCGGAATCGTCGGGTTCGGCAAGCGAAGCGAGATATTCGGCATAGGAGTGGGGATTGCGCTGACGCTTGGTCATCGGTCGATAGGCGGTAGGATCAAACGGAGGGATGCTTGCGGGATCAAACTCTTTATCCGAAAGCAACTTGTCGATGATCGTACGGCTGAATTCCCATTGGACCTGGTCGCTTTCGAGAAACGTCCGCCCTTCGGGTTGCAAAGAGTAGTAAACACGTTGCGCTCCGTTGGACACGTCGCCCTTGTACGAACGAATGTAACCGAGCTTTTCCAAACGTTTGAGACAGCTGTAAAGAGTGGGCTGTTTGAGCATATACAGTCCTTTGCTCTTGTCCTTAATCTCATTGAGGATCTCATAGCCATACTTGTCCTCGTCGCAGAGCGATCTGAGGATAATGGTGTCCACATGGGAACGTATGAGATCTATGTTTACGTTGGATGCGTCCATATCTTCTCCTTGTATCTATGATACAACACTTTGATAGAACAGTCAAATAATAGCGAAGATATTTGTAACAATAATTTGAAATGCAGGACAAAATATTTCTCATTTAGACAAGTTTTTATTATAATTTACAAAAATTAGAGGACAGACGTGTAATAACGTTCAAATGATAAGAACTACATACTGCCGATCGGAAATCGTATCGGCATACAATGAATTTATCATGCCGCCGGTAGCCGATCAGCTCCGAATATTAGGAATAGACCGCCTCAACGTCGTATTGTCTACATGGGCTTAGTTATGTGCAACGCTTACGGTGCAGTATTTGTTCAACCCAAATTGCTTAATATACGACTCTATACGGTTAAATTGTTAAAATAATGAAAATTCACATTCAAATAGTATGTCTAGTGAGAAAAACAGCGGGGGAGCGCAGCAAAACAAGTGTTCACAAATTAACGACAGAGCAATCTACCCCCGGGTGCGCTTATATATTGCGTTGCAGCGAGCTCCGTATTTTGATTAGGATATAATTGAGCCGAACTGCATTGCTTCAACGCATCAAAACGGATCTGATCGCAGTCGGGAAACATAAATTTTAGTCTTTTAATCTATTCGCAAAACAATACCTTTGCGAAAAATTAGCGCAATATTATTTCAAATAAGAGTGATTTTCAAAATAATCTGACGATTCTCAGCCTAAATGGTTCTGATTTTATTCGCTTATTTTTTGGCGGTTTTACGTCGTTTCGGACTTACGTATTATTTTTGCAATGTCGCTGCTTATTAATATACGTCTGCGATCTGTGTTCAGGGATATCCGATACGAGTTTTATTCGCTTTGTCATGCGCTTCGTTTTGCTAGCTGTCTGTATATGGCGCGCCTTTCCCCGCACAAATATATGTTCGCATTGTTTTGCGTGCCGTCTTTACGTTTGCGTGCAATATTTTGCGCCGGTTATTTATCAATGAATATCCGATCATGTCTGTCGTCGACAAATTTCAACGATGACGATCATTTGTTACGCGTTGCGTAATTCTATTGTACGCGACCGCGATTCTCATGGCGGTATATTTCGACTCGTTTCTCTTTCGTAATTCGTCTGCACTCCGCTTGTGTTTTTTATCGAGCGAATGTTTGTTCAACGTCGTCCTGCTTTTGCACGGATCGAGATTTCGTGTTTGTTATTCGCAGAATATTTGTACAATGCGTCGGTCTGATTGCGGGATCTTGTGTTAGTTGTCGTGCGAATATATGTTCCGCAACCGTTTAATTTACACCTAAAGCGAGATTTTGTGTTTGTAATTCAACGAATATTTGTTCATTCCCTATGCGTCGTCTCGTAATTACGCCGAAATTTGCGAATGTTTGTTTGCTTATTGTGTGGTAAGTTTTAGTTTTGTCAATCTTTTCGCAAAATACGAATTTGCTTGTCAAATTATGCGTTGCGTGTTATGATTAAGATATGAAAAAGACCGATTATTTTGAGCAACGAAACATTGACAATACGCTCAAATTGCGTGAGATCAGGCGCGATCTGCCTAAGTTTTGCGATGAATTTTTCATCGGGATCGAAAACCGCACGACGCCTCTTACGAGATTGGAATACGCATACGATCTCAGAATATTTTTTTATTATCTTTTTACGGAAACACGCGAATTTCAAAGCTTTGACGCGTCGAATTTCGGCATTAAACAGCTTGACGAAGTCTCTACATCGCAGATAGAATCTTTTCTCGAATTTCTCAACTATTACGAGTTCGACGGCGTAAAATATTCAAACAGCGTCAAAACTAAGGCACGCAAATTGTCCACTATCAAATCTTTTTTCAAGTATTTTTACAACAAGGATTCGATAGACTCCGATCCGGCATCCAAAGTCTTGACGCCGAAATTACACGAGAAACCGATCATAAGGCTTGAAGTAGATGAAGTTACGCGATTGCTTGACAGCGTAGACAGCGGCGAAGGCTTGGGCGAGCGACAAGCAGCTTTTCACGAAAAGACCCGTTTGCGCGATCTTGCGATCATGACGCTCTTTCTCGGTACGGGGATTCGTATCAGCGAGCTTGTCGGTCTTGACGTCGACGACCTCGATTTTAACGTAAACGGATTCAAGATCACGCGAAAAGGCGGTTCTCAGACGATCTTGTACTTTTCGGACGAAGTCGCGGACGCTCTGCTCGCATGGCTTGACGAACGCGCAAAGGACGAAGCGCTCGATGAAGTGCCGGCGCTGTTCGTATCTTTGCAAAAAAAGCGTATGTCGGTGCGCAGCGTCGAACTTTTGGTAAAAAAATACGCACAGATCGTAACCCCGCTCAAAAAGATCACGCCTCACAAGCTGCGCAGCACATACGGCACCGAACTGTACCGCGAAACGGGCGACATCTATGTCGTGGCCGAAGTACTCGGACATAAGGACATCAACACGACAAAACGCCATTACGCCGCTATCAGCGACGATATCAAGCGCGACGCCGCACGTAAAGTCATCTTGCGTGAACCGAGAAATTGATCTCGCCCCTATCGTTCGAGCGGAGGTTTAGACGGTATTACCGCAAAGCAACGTAGTCAAGACGTCTTTGCAAAAATCTTTGTACTTTTTATCAAATGCGCGTTTGGTTGTTGTTCGGAATTTTGAAAATATCCTGTCAAGACATCTTTACAAAATTTTGAGCATTTTATAGTTTTGTTTGACCAAAACGCGCACGTAATTTTGCAATCATATTAGTCTGTCAATACATTTTTGCAAATATTTCGGTAAAGCCGTTGCAAAATGTGAACATATGTGCTAAAATATAGGTGTATATAGGAGAGAACTCAAATGGCGTCGACAAAAATGCAGGAAAATTTGGACAAGACGATGGCTTGCATCCGCAAGTTTGTGTCCGAACACAACTATTCGCCCAGCGTGCGCGATATCTGCCGCGAAGGCGGCTTCAAGTCAACCGCTTCCGTGCAATACTATCTCGAAAAACTCGTCAACGCGGGGCTGATCAAACGCGAGACCGCCAAAAACAGGACGATCGAACTCGTCGACGACGAAGAATTCAAAGACTTTGCGACCGTCCCCATGCTCGGCAACATCGCCGCAGGTCAACCGTTGCTTGCCGCAGTCGAGAACGACGTCAAGATGCACTTTCCCGCCGATTTCTTTCATCTCGTCGGCGACAATTTTTGCTTGACCGTAAAGGGTGAAAGTATGCGCGAGATAGGCATTATGAACGGCGACGTAGTACTGATCAGATCTACGCCGACGGCAAATGAGGGCGACATCGTCGCCGCACAGATAGACGGCGGCGAGGTGACGCTCAAACGCTTTTTCCGCAAGGACGGCGACATAGTCCTTCATCCTGAAAATTCTCAAATGGATGACATCGTCGTACCCGAAGGGACGGACTTCCGCATCCTCGGCATTGCCGTCGGATTGATGCGCAATTCGTTCGCGCACAAGGCGTGACGAGGAAGTGCAAGATCACGGTCATGCGCGTCGCGCGCTATGACGATTTGATCGCAAAATACGAAAACCCTATTTCTAACGCCTGCGATATGCGCGTCGGTCAAATCTTTTGGAGCGACGGCAACCGTCCGCGCGGTTTTTGTAAAAACGCGTGGGAGACGCTCTTCCCTTTTGTCGATGAACTTTTGCGCGGCGGAGGCAGGTTTTACGGTGATTGGATGAAGGATTCGCATTCGGCGATGCTATCTTGCAACGACGGCTTTCGCCCCGTCAGTTTTTTGATTCAAGCCGTCGATGATAACGAGGCATAATGCGGCGTTCAGGTCAAACGTAACAGCGAAGCTCTTGATTTGCCCGTTTTCTCGAACGGTTTTCCCTGCGCAACTTGCTGATACTATGGGCGATCTTCGCTGCAGGACGCTTTTAACGGCCGTTTTGATCTGTCCCGACTTAATTTAGCGGTAACTCTTTATCTATTCTTTTTGCAAAGCGGCGCATTGAAAATGCGAGCCGCCTACTATATAATAGCCTCCTTAACGGCGGCTATGCCTCAACGGTGATGTTATTTGACAAGGTCAAGACTTTGCAGACAGCCCGCAAGCGCGATCTTGCCGTGTTCGTATGTCAAACCGCCTTGCAGATAGGCGATATACGGCTTACGTATAGGCGAATCGGCTGACAGTTCTATCGACGCGCCGGCGACGAAAGTACCCGCAGCCATGATCACTTGATCCTCATATCCGGGCATATCCCATGCAAACGGCGTGACGTTGCCGTCGACGGGCGATGCAAATTGTATCGCGCGGACAAACCCGGTCAGTTCCTCTTCGGTATTAAATTTGATCGAGCGTATGATGTCGCGGCAGATCGCGCCGGGCTTGGGCATCGTCTCATAACCCAGCATATCGAATGCGGCGCCGAACAACATACTCGTCTTGATCGCCTGCGCCGTAACGTGAGGCGCAAGAAAAAAGCCTTGATAAAACTCACGGTATCCGTATGCGTAAGAGCCGACCTCGCAGCCTATCGACGGTGATGTCAGGCGGTAAGTCGCCTGTTCGACAAGAGACTTTTTTCCGCAGATATAACCTCCCGTTGGAGCGATTCCTCCCCCGGGATTTTTGATGAGCGAACCTGCCATTATATCCGCGCCCACGGCGACCGGCTCTATCGTATCGACGAATTCGCCGTAACAATTGTCGCACATCACGACGACGTCCGATTGCAGCGATTTGACAAACTCGCACATCTTTCCTATCTCTTTGACGGAGAGCGCGTCGCGCCACTCGTAGCCGCGCGATCTGCCGACAAACACAACTTTTATGCGCTTTTGAAACGCCTCTTTGATGCCGTCAAAATCAAATTTGCCGTCTTTTAGAGCGACGCTTTGATAGCGCACGCCGTAATCGGACAGCGACCCGGCGCCCTTGCCGACGATCGCCTCTTTGAGCGTGTCGTACGGTTCGCCGCTGACCGAGAGCAGTACGTCGCCCGGCCGAAGCAATCCGAACAGAGCTGCGGTCAGCGCATGGGTACCGGAGACTATCTGCGGTGAAACGACCGCGCTCTCAGCTCCGAACGCGTTTGCGAATATGTCTGCAAGCGTATCCCGTCCTATATCGTCGTAGCCGTATCCGTTGGTTTGCGCAAAATGACGCTGCCCAACATTGAAACTATGGAACGCATTCAGAACTTTGGCTTGATTGACGAGTGCGATCTCGTCTACCCGCGCGAGGTCCGCCGCAATATTTTGCTCCGCTTTGTTGACGAAAGCGCGTACTTTTTCATCGATGTTCAGCATTTTGTTCTCCGTTATAATATCCGTCGTCGGACAGCGCGATGTCGGCAAGCTCGCCGAGCGACAGCGCAAACGGGTCGACCTCGATTGCAAACTTGTATCGTCCGAACCAGGTCTCCTGCCGCTTGGCGTATCTGCGCGTATCCAGCTTTATGTTCTCTTTGAGTTGCGCGAGCGAGATATCGCCGGCGAGATAGGGGGCGAATTCTCGGTAACCTATCGCCTGCATGCTCTGCATTGAAAAGCCGAGCCCGCGCTTGCCGATCAAATCTTTCACTTCCCGTTCCAAACCGGCGTCGAACATCGCCTCGACTCTGTCGTCTATCGCCCTGCGCAGCTTATCTCTCGGCGGACGCAGATAGATCATCTTAACTGCAAAACGCGGAGTCAAGCTCTCCCCTTTGGGCTTGAAATTGCCCGTGCGGACGATCTCAAGCGCGCGCAACAGTCGTTTTGTGTTGTTGGGATGTATCTTCGCTGCGTCCTCGGGATCGAGCCGCGCAAGTTCGCGCCACATCTCCTCCGCGCCGCGCTCCGACAGCTCTTGTTCGAGCGACGCTCGAACGCGCTCGTCCTTTTGCGCGCCGAAAGTCAACGGAAATATGGTCGAATGAGCGTACAGACCCGTGCCTCCGGCAAAGATCGGCAATTTGCCCCTGTTCCAAACTTCACGGGCAACGCGCAGCGCCTCATCGGCGTATTCGTACGCGCTGTATTCGGCATCCGGCTCTACGATATCGGTCATGTGTACCGGGATGCCGCACGTCTGCCTATCGGAAGTCTTTGCGGTGCCTATGTCCATGTGACGATATATCTGCATACTGTCGCAGGAGATGATCTCGCTGTCGGCTCGTCGCGCGCATTCGATCGCCAAAGCCGATTTGCCGCACGCGGTAGGTCCGACTATGAACAGCGCGCGCATCAGACTATCCTCTTGAACAGTTTGTCGAGATCTTTGCGCGTAAAAGCGTAAGTCGTCGGTCTGCCGTGCGGACATTGCAGCGGCACTCCGCCCTTCATCGAATCGAGAAGCGCCGTGATCTGCGCGTCGGAAAGCTTGTCCCCGCTCTTTATCGCGGCTTTGCAGGCGCGCGTCGCCAGCGCCTCCGTGATCATATCGCCGCTGCGGTAGGAATCTATCTTTCCTCTTTCGTCGAACAGCTTTGCGAAAAACGCGCCGAGGTTGATGTCGACAAGCACGTCGGGCACCGCGCCTATCTTGAAACAGTCTGCTCCGAACGGCTCGATTTCAAAGCCGAGTTCGGAAAGTTTTGCGGCGTGCTTGGTTACGAATTCGCTCTGAGCGACGTCGCACTCCAATATATACGGCACAAGCAGCGGCTGCGAGACGACCTTCTTGGCGTTCAGCTTAGCGAGCAGCTCGTCGTAGAGCATACGCTCGTGTACCGCGTGTTGGTCGATGAGATAGGCTCTAACGCCTTGTTCGACGATCAGGAAGGTGTTGAACAACTGCCCGACGACCTTATAACCGAGTCGCAGCATATCGTCTATTTCGCCGAACACCGCGCTTTGCTCCTTTGGAACGACGCTCTCCATCGTGAATGCGGACGGCGACGCTACTTTTGTCTGCGGCTTGTATATGCTGTGTGTAAAGACGGAGCTTTGTTCGACGCGCTCGCGCTGTCTTTGCAAAGCCTTTTGCCACTTTTGCTCGTCCTCCGCTCTCACTTCGCGCGTAGGAAGATCGGGAACGGAACGCGGCGCAAAGTCAGGGTGTTGCGCATCTTGCGCGGTGACGGGCGCGTTTTGTCTATCCTCTTCCGCCGTTTCGCCCAGCATCATTGTCTGCGCCTGTATCGCAAGCGCCTTCTCCACGGCGCGATACACCGCCGAAAACACTTTGTTGGGCTGACGGAAACGAACTTCGTTTTTTGAAGGATGTACGTTCACGTCGACTTCGTCGAACGGCACAATCAGATTTATGACGAACACGGGATAACACCGTTTCATCAGCGTGTCGCCGTATGCCCGGGTCGCAGCGGTCTCGATCGTCTTGTCCGAAACGGTGCGGCCGTTGACGATGATGGTCTGCAAACTCTTGTTGTGGCGCGTCAATTCACGTCTGCCGACGTAGCCGTAGACACGGTAACCGTCGTCGCGGGTCTCGTCAAACCAAATGAGTTGATTGGCGACCTCGGTGGAATATACCGTATAGACTGCGTTTTCAAAACCGCCCGACGTGCCAAACACCGACTTCCCGTCGACTACGTAATTTACAGCGATATCGGGATTGGCAAGTATCAAAGCTGCGACCCTATCGGTTACCGCTTTCTCTTCCTGTGCTGGCTTTTTGAGGAATCGAGCGCGTACGGGAGTGTTGAAGAACAGATCTGACACCGTGACCGTAGTACCCGCAGCCGCGCCGCACGGAACGACGGAAGATATCCTGCCGCCGTCCGCAAAGACGCGCGCGCCGCTCTCGCTGCCGTCCGTCCTGCTGACGATCTCGGTTTTTGACACGGCGGCGATTGACGCAAGCGCCTCGCCTCTGAATCCGAGCGTAGAGATATTGTCAAGATCGGAAGCGGCGGCAAGTTTTGAGGTTGCGTGAGGCAAAAACGCCTTCGCCAAATTTTCCGCGTCCATGCCGCAGCCGTTATCTGTCACGGAGATCTCGCTGATTCCGCCCTCTTTGATCGAGACGGTGATACGGTTTGCGCCGGAATCTATCGCGTTTTCAAACAATTCCTTGACGACGGACGCGGGTCTTTCGATGACCTCGCCCGCCGATATCAGGTTATATACGCTGCTGTCGAGTATATTGATGTCGGGCATCAGTTGTCCTCCCTCGCCTTTTTGGCAAGATCGCCGAGTTTCATCCACGCCTGTATCGGCGTCATATCGTCTACGTTGCACGCTCTCAGTTCGTCGAGGATGCCGTTGGTGTTCATCATCGTTACGAGATCCGGTTCTTTGGCAGCGGCTCGTTCGCTGCGCTTGTCGAGCGCATCCTTTTCGAGATCCGCCGAAATACGCTTGGCTCGCGCGATGACATCTTTGGGCACCCCTGCAAGTTTTGCGACCTCAATTCCGAAACTCTTGTTTGTGCCGCCGCGCATTATCTTGTGCAAAAACACTATGCCGTTGTCGCGCTCGGAAGCTACTATCTTATAGTTCTTGACGCCCTCGAGCTTGCTCTCGAGAGAAGTCAGCTCGTGATAGTGCGTAGAAAACAGCGTTTTGCACCTTATCTTGCCGGTCACGGCTTCGAGTACGGCTTTGGCGATCGAAAGCCCGTCGAACGTAGACGTCCCTCTTCCTATCTCGTCGAGGATAAGCAGACTGCGCATGGTCGCGTTTTGCAATATCGTAGCGACCTCGACCATTTCGACCATGAACGTGCTTTGACCGTAAGCGACGTCGTCGGACGCGCCGATACGGGTGAAGATGCGGTCTGTGATCGCTATTTTCGCCGAAGCAGCCGGCACGAAACAGCCTATGTGCGCCATGAGCGTTATCAAAGCGACTTGACGCATATAAGTACTCTTGCCCGCCATGTTCGGACCTGTGATGACCATTGTACGGTTTTGCCCGCAGTCGAGTTCGGTATCGTTGGGAACGAACGCGCCGCTCGCAAGCAAAGACTCGACGACGGGGTGTCTGCCCGCCACTATCTCTATAACTTCGGTATTGTCGTTGATGATCGGCTTGCAATAGTCGTTGTCTCCCGCGAGTTTTGCAAACGCAAGGAGCGTATCCGCCGCTGCGATCGCTCGCGCCGTCGACTGCAATTGCGGAATGACTTGCAGCATCTCCAATTTTAACTGCTCGTACAGCGAAAGTTCGATCTCGATTGCGCGGCTTTCTGAGTTAAGAATCTTGTCCTCTATCTGTTTGAGTTCCTCGGTAATGAAGCGCTCGCCCGTCGTCAGCGTCTGCTTGCGGACATATCTGATCGGTACTTTGTCGAGCGCGCCCTTGCTGACCTCGATATAGTATCCGAACACCTTGTTAAAGCCTACTTTGAGCGTCTTTATTCCCGTCTCGGCGCGCTCGTCACTCTCCAGCTTGGCGAGCCAGTTCTTTCCGTCCGTCTTTGCGCTGCGGCAGGCGTCAAGTTCGGAGCTGAACCCCTTGCGAACAAAACCGCCGTCCTTGGTAGTAGCGGGAGGATTTTCGTCGAGGATGTCGAGAATGCGCGCGCGCTCCTCGGCAAGCGTAAAGATGTTGTCCGATATCTCGGCGAGATAGCGCTCCCCCGTCGACAAAAGAAAATTCCTGATCTCCTGCATGGGCGCGAGAGATTGCGCGATCGAGATAAAGTCGCGCGGAGACGGATTGCCGTAAACAATCTTGGACGCCAGCCTTTCGAGATCCTTGACAAGCGACAAAAGTTCGTCGAGATTGCTGCGCACACGAGCCCCTTTGACGAGCGCGTCGACCGCGTCGAGCCTCTTGTTTATCTCGCATGAATCGCGCAGCGGCTGTTCCAGCCAACGGCGCAGATTGCGCGCTCCCATTGAAGTGCGGGTGCGGTCGAGAACCTTGAGCAGCGTGCCGCGGCGGGTGCCGTCGCGCAGACTTGCCGTCAATTCGAGGTTGCGGCGGGTATTGGCGTCCAACACCATAAAGCGACTGCTGCGCACCAGTTTGACGTCTTTGATGTGGGTGAGCGCGCGCTTTTGCGTCTCTTCGAGATAGAGACACAACGCGCCGACCGAACGGTAGCACAGCTTTTGCTCGCCGAATTCGTACTTTGAGAGATTGTCGACGCAAAACTGTTTTTTCATAGCCGCTGCGCCGTTGTTTTCGGTGAATATCCAATCGTGGTAACGCTGCACGGGCGCAAAACGCGACTTGCGCATATCGGGAAGTTCGCGCACCTTTTCGGCTGCAAACTCGTTGGCGATGATCTCCGCGGGGGCGATCGTCGTCAGCATATCCTCTATCGCCGCGAAATCCGCGTATTCGCTTTGCATGACGTTGAATTCTCCCGTGGATACATCCACCCATGCCAGGGAAAACTCTTTTTCCGTCATCACGAGGCATGCAAGATAGTTGTTCTTTTTGTCGTCGAGGATGTCGTCCTCTATCACCGTGCCGGGCGTGATCACGCGCACTACGTCGCGCTCGACAAGACCTCTCGCCTGAGGCGCTGAGAGTTGCTCGCAGATCGCAACCTTGTAACCGGCGTTGATCAGCTTGGAAATATATCCGTCGACGGCATGATACGGCACGCCGCACATAGGCGCGCGCTGTTCCAACCCGCAATCTCTGCCCGTCAGCGTCAAATCGAGCACCTCACTGCACAGCTTGGCGTCCTCGAAAAACATCTCGTAAAAGTCGCCGAGCCTGAACATCAAGATCGCGTCCTTGTACTTCTCTTTGACTTCGAGATAGTATTTCATCATCGGTGAGATAGCCATAACTCCTCCTATATCCTTGTCCCGAACAGCGAAGCCGATTGAGAGCGAGTCACCTTTACATCGCAAAAACTGCCGACAAGTTTAGGATCGCCGTTGAAATTGACCATCCTGCCGCTCTCCGTCCTGCCGCAGAGCGTCAGTTTACCGTTCTTGTCGACGGCGTCCTCGCAAAGCACTTTGTACACGTTGCCGACATATGCGTCGGACAAGCGGCGTGTGACCGAGTTTTGTTCGGCGATCAATTTCATTATCCTGCGCTTGGACACTTCGGCGGGCACTTGCGGCATTGTTGCGGCGGGCGTGCCGCGACGCGGCGAATATACGAACGTGAAGGCGTTGGACCACTCAACGCGGCGAACCATGTCGAGCGTGTCCTCGAAATCATTTTCGTCTTCGTACGGAAAGCCGACCATGAGGTCGGTAGTGATCCCGCAGTCGGGCATCTTGGCGCGTATCTTTTCTATGATCGCAAGATAGTCGTCTCGCGTGTAGTGCCTGTTCATCAATTTGAGTATCCTGTCCGACCCCGATTGCAGCGGCAAATGGATGTTGTTGCAGATGTTTGGACTGTCGGCGATGATGTCTATCACTCTGTCGTCCATATCTTTGGGGTGAGACGTCATGAAACGAATACGATGATCGCCCTTGTATTTAGCCAGATCTTCGAGCAAGGACGCAAAGCCGTAGCCGTCGCCTCTGTCGTTGCCGTAAGAATTGACGTTTTGACCGAGCAACGTGACCTCTTTGTATCCGTCGGAAAGGGCTTTTTCAAATTCCGCCAAGACGTCCTCTTTAGCGCGGCTGCGCTCCCTCCCTCGAACATACGGAACGATGCAGTAGGAACAAAAATTGTTGCAGCCGTACATGATGTTGATCCATGCGTTGCAGCCGCTCGAGCGATGGTACGGCACGCCCTCGACTATCGCGGGACGCGGGTCGTCGTCTATCTCGACGCGGCATGTGCGCGAGGATAGCGCGTCGCTCACGTACTCTCCGATCTTCTCGATATTGGAAGTGCCCAAAACTATGTCGATGAACGGAAACTTCCTACGCAAAGCAAAACCTGCTCCGTCTTGCTGCGTCATACAGCCCACGACCGCTATCACCGCGTCGGGGTTAGACTTTTTGAGCTGCTTGAACCGCCCTATCTGCCCGATCGCCTTGCGCTCGGCGTTGTCGCGGATACAGCATGTGTTGAATACCACTACGTCGGGCTCGCCGTCATTGCATTCGGTAAGACCGCGCGACATCAATATCCCGGCGATCTTTTCCGATTCGTGTACGTTCATTTGACACCCGTATGTGATTATTTCAAATGTAGGCATGGATATATTATAGCGTATGCGCGCGTAAAACTCAAACGCTTTGTCAACGATATAGCTAAAATATCGGCGATTGCACACAATAGAGGCATGAACAGGAGCGGCAAATTCAAGACGAGCGCATTTACGCGGATAATCTTTGCGGTCGCGCTCACCGGGCTTATCGCGGCGCTTGCGACGGCGGCTATCGCGTTGATGTATCTTAATTCGGGCGAAAGCGTGGACTTCGCTCGATTGAGAACCGCGGCAAAGCCGCCCGAGATATACGCGGCAAACGGCGAACTGGCGAAATATTGCGCCCGCAGCGATAGTTATGCGACATACGACGAAATTCCGGATATAGTAAAAGACGCGTTCATAGCGGTCGAGGACAAGAGATTTTGGTCGCATAACGGAATAGATTATATCAGGATGGCGGGCGCGGCTTTGAAAAACATCAAAAGCGGTTCGTTTGCCGAAGGCGGATCTACGATCACTCAACAGCTTGCCAAGAACATCTATTTAAGTTCGGAAAAGAGTTTAGAGCGCAAAATAAAAGAGGCGAGGATCGCCGTAACTCTCGAAAAGAACTTCTCAAAAGAACAGCTTCTCGAATACTACCTCAATATGCTCTATTTCGGCAACGGCGAATACGGTGTCAAGAATGCGGCACGAAGATATTTCGGCAAGAGCCTCGACAAGGTGTCTCCGCTCGAAGCGGCAATGCTCGCCGCTACCGTAAAAGCGCCGTCCAATGTCAATCCGCTGAACGATCTTCAAGCTACGCATGAGCGCGCACTGATAGTGCTTGATCTGATGCACGAACAGGGATTGATCGACGATAATACACACAATGTGGCGCAAAACGCAAAGATTGTTATAAAAAATGAGTTAAATGAGAATAATTTCGATCAAATTTATCTTTCTAACGCGCTTGCCGAGGCCTCGTCTATACTCGGCATAAGCGAAAAAGAACTTGTCGCCAAGGGTTACAAGGTGTTCACTTACCTCGACTACGACAAGCTCGACGCATTGGTTAAATCTATCGACGGAAGCGAAACGCACGGCATAAAAGCGGGGCTGTCTGCCGACGTGAACAATTATGCGTTGGACGCGGTGTATGCGGACTTTGCGCTCGATCTCGCCGGCTTTGCTCGTCAGAGCGGCTCAGCGCTCAAGCCGCTCGTCGCCTATGCGCCCGCTTTTGAGTGCGGAATACTATCTCCCGCCGGCATATTGGACGACTCGCGTAAGTCATTTGGAGACTATTCTCCGTCCAATTACGGCGATATTTATTACGGAGACGTATCGGCGCGGCGCGCTTTGTCGTTATCCCTCAACGTCCCTGCCGTTCAGACGCTGCAAAGCATAGGCGTTGACGAGGGAGCGGCTGCGCTCGCATCGATGGGCATAGACGCGGGCGACAACGCCGATCTCGCCCTTGCTCTCGGCGCGACTCAAGCGGGCGTTTCTTTCCCCGATCTGCTTGGCGGCTACACTACGCTCGCCTCGGGAGGCGATTATGCGCGCCTTGCGCTCGTCAGTGCGATCTTCGACGCAGACGACAATGCGGTTTATCGCAGAAATATCGACGCAAAGCCGGTGTTTTCGCCTCAAACAAGCTATCTGATCACCGATTGTCTCGTGGATTGTGCCTGTGACGGCACCGCAAAAAAACTGTCTCCGCTCGGATTCACCGTCGCCGCCAAGACGGGTACGGTCGGTTCGTCTGAGGGCAATCACGACGCCTATTGCGTCGCCTACACTCCGTCGTGCGCAGCTCTTTTTTGGACGGGAAGCCCCGACTATTCTCAATTTGTATCCGACACGGGCGGAGGAACGCCGACGATATTTGCGCGCGAATTTTTTGACGTAGTCGGCTCCGGCGGCGAATTCAAACGTCCCGACGGGATAACGCAAGTGAGGCTCGACGCTTACGATCTCAAACAAGGCAAATTGACGATCGCGTCCCCTTATGCACCGAGATATGCCTGCGAAACGGAGCTGTTTGCCTCGGACCGTCTGCCGGTAGACGTAAATACGACGTTCGACCGCCCTAGCGCCGCAAACGCGCGTATCGAATACGGCGGCGACGCGGTCACGATTGCCTTCGACGCCGATCCTCGGCTGTGTTACAGGGTGATCAAAAAGGGATTTTTGTCAAGAGACAGCATAGTCGCGGACATCTCCGACAGAGAAGGCGTCGTGACCGTAAGCGACGGAGCATATTCGCTTTTCCCGCCGTCGTATGCGATCATTCCGTACTATCTCGACGACCGCGGAGAAGAGACAGTCGGCGAAGTCGTCGTTCTGCGGCAATGAAAAACGCCCGGCTCAGCCGGGCATTTTTCAATATTTTCCGATCTCTATCTTCTCTATGTTGGCGATCGCCTTGTCGATAAGTTCGTCCAGATTTTCTATCTTTGCCTGTTCTCTTCGCGCCGTAGCGACGGACGGCTTGATCACTGGATTGCGCGGCAAAAACACCGTACAGCAGTCCTGATACGGCAGTTCGCTCAGTTTGTATGTGCCTATCTCCGCCGCAGTATCCATTATCTCGTATTTATCCGTTCCGATCAGAGGACGGAACACGGGCAAGCAGACCACCGCGTCCTCGGTTACGGTAAGGCTCTCGAGCGTCTGCGACGCGACCTGTCCCAAACTTTCGCCCGTGATCATCGCTCCGCAGCCGTTTTCACGCGCGACTCTTTCGGCAATCATGATCATAATCCTGCGCATGATCGTGATCATATAGTCGGGTCTGCACTTTTCGTGGATGGCAAACTGTATGTCGGTGAACGGAACGACAAAGAGGTCGATCGGTCCGGCATATCCGCTGAGTACCTGCGCGAGGTCGACAACTTTTTGCTTTGCCTGTTCGCTCGTATACGGGAATGAATGGTAATGTATCGCCTTTATTCGCATGCCGCGCCTCGCCATTCTGTAACCTGCGACGGGCGAATCGAATCCTCCCGACAGCAACAGCATCCCGTTGCCCGAACAGCCCACGGGCATACCCTGCGCACAGTCCTCGGTCGACGCGAACACGTAGGCGAATCCGTTTTCGCGGATGTCTACTTTTATGTTGAGTTCCGGATGCGAAAGATCTACTTTGTATTCGGGACGTCTGTCAAGCACGTATCCCCCGATATCCGCGCCAATTTGAGCGGAATTTTTGTCCAAAGACTTGTCTGCGCGATTGACCGTGACGCGGAATGATGTTTTACCCTCCGGCGCGAACGCCATCGCCGCCTCGCCTATCGCGTCATAGTCGGTGCGCACCTTGTATGCCTCGCTGAGCGAATGCAGCCCGAATACCCTTTTGAGTTTCTTTTTGAACTCCTCGGTCTCCTCTTCGTCAAAATCTTCGATATAGTAACGGTTGTGCGTCTTGGCGAACGAATATTTCATAGCGCCGAGCGCGGCTTTTATGTTTTCGACGAGCAGCTTTTCAAAATAGCTGCGGTTTTTGCCTTTGAGAAAGATCTCTCCGAAACGTAACAACAAAACCTTTTGCATTTTATACCCTCGCATATTTTTCAAGTACTTTGCGGCAATCGTCGAGCGCGTCGCAAAATGCGGCGATCTCGTCGTCGCTCTCGGTACCGTCCAGACTGACGCGGATCGCGCCCTCGGAATAGCCGCCGGAAAGCCCGAGCGCGTCGGGGATGCGCTTTTGAGCCTTTTTGGACGAACAGGCGCTGCCCGTTCCCACCAAAAAACCTTTCTTTTCAAGCGAATGCACCATGACTTCGCCGCGCACGTCCTCAAACGAAAAGTGCAGAATGCCTCCCGCGCTGCGGTCTACGTTCGTGGCAACGCGCACCTTACCGCCGTAATTTGCCTCCAAAAAGTCGACGATCGCGCGCTTGTGGCGCGCGCACACTTCCGCCTTTGACACACGTAGCTCTCTGCCCTTGGCTACCGCCGCAGCAAAAGCCGCTATGCCGGGCACATTCTCGGTCCCCGACCGCAGATTGAACTCCTGTCCTCCGCCGTAAACAAAAGTGGACGCGTTGACGCCGGGCGCGAGATAGAGCGCTCCGACCCCCTTAGGTCCGTGTACCTTGTGCGCGCTGATCGTATAAAGATCTATAGCGCTGCCGGACAGCGAAAACGGGACTTTGAGGAACGCCTGCACTCCGTCGCTGTGAAAGACGCAGCGCGGACAGCGTTTTTTTACCGTTGCGGCAATTTTTTTGACATCGTTGAGCGCGCCGGTCTCGTTGCAGACGTGCATGACCGAAACTAACGCCGTGTCGTCGTCGAGCAATTCGTACAGCTTGTCCTCGACGACAGCTCCGCTCTTGTCGCATTCGGCGATCTTGAGCGTATATCCCTCCGCTTCGAGAGCTTTGGCGGTGTTGAACACGGCTGCGTGTTCGAGCGCGGAGACGACGATCGTCCCCCTTTTCTTTTTGAGACAGCAGCGCAAAGCGATGTTGTCGCCCTCGCTCCCGGACGCGGTAAAGATCAAATTCGCCCCGTCCGGCGCGCCGAGCGCGGACAAGACGATCTTTCTCGCTTTATCGACGACGTGCGCGTTGACGCCCGCCTGAGCATAGTAAGCGGACGGATTGAAGAACTCCTCGATTCCGTACTTGCGTATGTCGTCGAGACACTCGGGATACATCGCCGTAGTCGCGGCATTGTCGAGATAGACCATATCACTCCTTAAACGAAAGTTCGTCGACGAGCGCCAGCATATAATCGTTGAGCGCAAGCGCAAATCTTCGTCCGTCCGATAATTTTACCATATAAAGTGCGCATTCGCAAGGATCGGGAGCAAGTTTGGGACAATTTCCGTCCGCCGCGCCGCAAAGCGTAAAGCCGCCCCGTTCCAATACGAGAGCTGTGACGCTCTTATTCGGATATTTGAGCGCTACCGTAAGCTTCTGTTTGTCAAATACGTATTGCCACGTTCTGCCGAATCGCAGCGAGAGCAGCCTCAGCGCGATCGACACCGCGACCGAACATCCCGCGCCGACAAAATACAGATACGCCCCCGCGAACGCCCTGACCGCGAACGCAAGAGTCAGCACGTCGCAAAACAGAGCGGCCGCAAGCAGCACCGTTCTCTTAAACGAAGCCCGCGTATCGGGATATTCTCTCCGATAACAGCCGTTCATCTCAGCTCCACGACCGTGACGCCGCTGTCGCCCTCGCCGTAAGCCGCCGACTTGTAGCCCTTGACATACGACAGCCTGTCCAGATATTTGCGTATTCCCGCGCGCAGCGCGCCGCTTCCCTTGCCGTGTACTATACGTACTTCCGAATAGTTGCACATCGCCGCTCTGTCCAAATATCTGTCGAGTTCGGCTACCGCCTCGTCCACGGTCATGCCGATGACGTTGAGTTCTTTGGGACAGCCCTCGTATGCGGTAGCGGGCGAGGTGTATCGCGCCTTTGCCGGCTTTTCAGGTTCGCCTGCCGCAAGGCGCTCGATATCTCTGCGCTTGACTTCTGTGCGGATCACGCCGGCGGCGACGCCGTATCTATCGCGCTCTCTGTCGATCGACGTCACGTTTGCTTCGCATTTCAATTTCGGGATATAAACTCTGTCTCCCACCTCGATCTCTCCGCCTATCCGTCTGCGCTTTTGCGGAATGTCGGGGGTTTCGCCGCGCTCCAATCCCGTCAATGCCCTCTTCAATCGACGCGCCTCAAACAAAGCTCGCTCGTCGCTTTTTGCTACTTCTTCTTTGATGCGCTCGATCAATTCGTCCGCCTTGTCCGTGTATTCGGCAAGCAGTTCGCGCGCATGCTTGGACGTCTTTGCCTCCAACTTTTCGCGCGCCACTTGAGCCTTTTTGCGTTCCTCTTGCGCGGCTTTGAGTTCCGCGGCGGCTTCCGCATTCAGCCTGTACGCGTCCTCTTTGAGTTTTTCGGCGTCGCGTCTGCTTGCCTCCGCGGACGCGACGATATGGTCGAAACTTCTCTTTTCGTCGCCTATCAAGGATTCGGCGTGCAATGCGATCTCCTCTTTCAATCCGAGCGACCGAGCGATCTTGATAGCGTTCGACGAGCCTGAAACTCCGATCATGAGTTTGTAAACCGGCGCGAATGTCTCGGGATCGAAGTCCATTGACGCGTTTTCAATGCCGTCGTGCGTATAGCCGTATTCTTTGAGTTCGCCGTAATGTGTGGTAATTATGCAGCGGCACTTTTCGGCGCGCAGATATTCCATCGCCGCTATCGCGAGCGCGCTGCCCTCGGCGGGATCGGTCCCGGCGCCGAGTTCGTCAAGCAGGACCAACGAGTTTTCGTCTACGGCGGAGGTGATGTCGATCAGGTTTTTCATATGCGACGAAAAGGTAGACAGGCTCTGTTCGATGCTCTGCTCGTCGCCTATGTCGCAATATATCCCGTCATATACGGACAGCTCGCTGTCGTCCGCGCACGGTACGAAAAAACCGCTTGCCGCCATAGCCGACAGCAGTCCGACCAATTTGAGCGTGACCGTCTTGCCGCCGGTGTTAGGTCCTGTAATCAGCAATATATCGAAATCTTTACCAAGCCTTACGTCGATAGGAACGACTTTTTCGGGGTCGATAAGCACGTGTCTGCCGCGCTTTATGTCCGTGACGCCCTTGTCGTTGAGTTTGGGAAGCGTAGAGCGCGTCGCGCGCGCATACTTCGCCAAAGCGAACGCCCTGTCCGCCTCGGCAAGTACTTCCGCGTCCCGCTCCAAACCTTCCGCACACTCGGACGCGCGGAATGACAGCGCGGTCAAGATCGCCTCTATCTCGTTTTGCTCGTCCGCCTGCAAAGCGCGAAGATCGTTGTTCAGCTCAACAACAGCAAACGGCTCGATGAACAGCGTCGCTCCGCTCGCAGAGCGGTCGTGTATAAGTCCCGGGACCTGAGCGCGGTATTCCGACCTCACCGGAAGCACGAATCTGCCCGCGCGCACCGTAATCACGTTGTCCTGCAAATATTTTGACGCTGCGCCGGAGACATAGGAATTGAGCTTGGCGCGTATCTTGGCGTTTATGTCGCGGATGTCGCGGCGGATGTCGAAAAGTTTTGCGCTTGCGCCGTCGGCGATCTCATTGTCTCCCACGATCGATTTTTCGATGTCCTCGCGCAGCGCGCCGTTGAAATAGAGCGACGCAGCCGCGTCGCGTATCTTGCCGTAGCCGTCTCTAGGCAGTTTTTGCTCTACCGAGGCAAACGACGACGCGCAGCGCAGCAACCCTGCGATTTTCAGAAGATCCGACGGAGACAACACCGCCTGTTTGCCGAGCGCGGCGACTATCTCCGAAACGTCGTCGACCGCAAGCGACGGCGCGACCAACATATCGTACATCGCACAAAACGCCTGACGCGTATATTCAAGCTTGTCGAGCGCCTCGTCAAGGCGCGGCGACGGCGTGCTAGCCGTCACAGCCGACGCTCCGCGCGGGCTGTCCGCATATGCCGCCGCAGCGGCGCATATCTTGTCGAACTCCAAAGTTTTCAACGTCTTTTCGGTTGTCATTTGACACCTCTCGACAGCAAACCCGCCGTCTTGTCTCTGCCTGTTAAATACGGATCGGCAAAGTATTGCGACAATGTCAGTCCCGTCCCGACGAGAGAGACGAATTGTCTTGTCTCGTCGCGAAATTTAGGCGGCGCGCATACGATCGACGGATTGTGCAAGTCAAACGTGCAATGCGATAGTTTTGTGCGCGAAATGCGGTATCGAGCCGCCTTGTCGGCATAATAAAAGTCCCCGTCATACTTGCAGTCTCCGCATCCGCAGCCTGTATTAAGGCGGATCGGACAATGCGTCAAAGTCATCAAAGTCAAATCGCCTACCGTATAACAAAGCGCGTCGAATCCGAGGCGGCGCACCTCTGCGTAAGACAATTCAGCCGAAGCTATCGCGGCGTTCGCGCCGCTCGCGGCAAACGCGTCGTCGGAGGCAATATTCATGCGCTGTCCCGCGATCGCTGGTTTGCTGTATTCCCGCGCAAGTTCGAGCGCATACCAATTGTCGCAGATATACCCACACAGCACCTCGTTGACTTCTTCGAGATAGGCGCGTAGCATCGCCATATCCGCTCCTCGAACGATCATCGGAAGACGGCAGAATACTTTTACATCCCTCCTCTTGCACTCCTCTTTGAGCCGGGCGGCGTCCTCTTTGCCGAACGCATTCGGCGCGACCGCGAGCGAACGGACCGACACGTCCGCACCGCTCATGTCGCCCACCTCGTACAACGCGTCCAAAGCCATCGTTTCAGACGCATAGGGCGCGCATATTTTCGCGCGCTGACGAGAGGCATTATACCTGTCGGCAAGCGCGCCCCTAAGCATATCGCAGGCGGCGCGCCGCACTCTGTTGATCTCGCTCATCGGCACAAACACGCCATCCCCGCACTCTGCGTCTATCGAGACCGCGGCAAAACCGCTTGCGCCAAGTCTGTTTGCGGCGTTTGCCAACGTGCGCTTGTCGAGAGGGTGTGCTTCGGCTTTCGTTACGCGTTCACCATGCGCCCGCACGGCGACTTCGCCGGAGCGGAGTTCGATCTCGAACGGCTCGCCCTCGTATGCCCTCGCGCTCAATCCGACTTTGACCGGAACAGGCGCGGAGACCGCTCTCTTTACCTGCTCGACGTCCAAAGTTTTGGCGATGAGGTCGCCTTTTTGCGCCGTCAACGTCCTCGGCACGCTCAATTTGACCGCGTTGCCGCTTTGCGCTGCCGCACGCGCCTCAAAACCGCCGCGCTCGTAGCCGTCCGCGGTAAGCAATTTCAGCCCGTCTCCGACGTTTATGCTCTCCGTTATGCGCGCTTTGATCTCGCTTTTGGACGCTGAAACGACCTCTCCGATCGTCACGCCGATATTGTTCTGCACCTTAGGATACATGATTGCGCGCGTGTCTGCAAAGTTGTAGCCCTCGGTGAAGTTGCCCCGGTTGAACGCACGCTGTAATTCGTCTATATCCCCGCGGGTCACGCGCTTGCCGTCGAGAGCCGCGCGATATGCGGACGCCGCAGCATAAACATAGTGCGGCTGTTTGAGCCTGCCCTCTATTTTGAGACTGTCTACCCCCGCTTCTTCCAGCTCTCCGAGCTTTGCGATCAGACATTGGTCCGACGGCGACAGCAGATACCCCGACTTGCCGAACGAACTCGTATATCTCATACGGCACGGCTGCAAACATCTGCCTCTGTTGCCGCTATCTCCGCTGCGCGCGGCGGACATCAGACACGCGCCGCTGAACGCGACGCACAGCGCGCCGTGTACGAAATACTCGACTTCGAGCGAAGTGTTTTTCTTGATCTTCTCAATGTCTTCAAGCAATGTCTCTCGCGAAGTGACGACGCGCGTGAAACCGTATCTTTCGAGATATCTCGCGCCCTCGAGATTGTGCACCCCCATCTGTGTGCTGGCGTGAAGAGGCACATCGAGCCGTGACAGCAGCCTCGCCACGCCTATGTCCGCAACGATGAACGCGTCCGCCCCTGCCGAAGCGGCAGAGTTGGCAAGGCGCACTAGCGTACTCTCCTCGCCGTTTTTCAGCATGGTGTTGAGTGTGATATGACATTTGACCCCGTGCAGATGGCAATAATCGATCAGGTCTTTGACGTTGCTTTCGTCAAAGCCCTGCGCCTTTGCTCGGGCGTTGAGTTCGCCCAAACCGAAATATACGGCGTCCGCACCCGCCGCGACTGCGGCGAAAAGCGATGCGGGAGTCCCTGCGGGAGCCAATAATTCCATATCTCGATTATATCCTTTTTTGCGCGCGGGCGCAAGTCTATTGCAGACAAAAGCGCGCCCCTTTCGGAGCGCGCGTCGTTTCGGTGCGTCAGCGCAGGACCGCGCCCGTATCTTTTGCGAGTTTTTGCAATACGGCGTCGGTCGCCGTCTGCGCCTCCTCATCGGTCAGAGTGCGGTCCGGTAAGCGGAATTCAAGTTTGACCGCGACGCTCTTTTTGCCTTTGCCAAGCGCGTCCGAACGGTATATATCGAATATCTTCGCCTCTCTCAATGCCTTGCCCGCGGCTTTGTTCGCGCATTCGAGTATCTTTGCCGCCTCGACGTTCTCGTCCACGACTACGGCGATGTCACGCTCGATAGGCGGATACTTGCCCGTCTCCGTGAACTTATATCCGCGGCTGCGGTATCTGAGCAGACTCTCTATATCTATCTCGGCTGCATACATACGCTGTTTTACGTCCAAAGCCTTTGCTACGTCGGGATGTACCTCTCCGAGCGAGCCGATCGCAAACTTGCCGACAAACAGATCAGCGCCTCTGCCTGCGTGCAGCCACGGCGCGCCGGAGCGGCGCACTATCGGCGAGACGCCGAACTTATAGAGGATCTTGTCGACAACCTCTTTGAGCGCATAATAGTCGTACTTTTCTCCGTAGGCGGCAATGACCAGCCTGTCCTTTTCTTCGGGCAGTTCGGTCAACGGCAACGCCTTCGGAAGATAGACAGCCGAGATCTCGAACAACTTTGCCTCTTTGATGTTTTTGAGCGCGTTTGACGCAAGCGCGTTGAGCGCCGAATAGACAAGCGTCGTGCGCATGACCGAGGTGTCTTCGCCGAGCGGATTGAGCAATTTGACGCATTTGCGCTCGGTCGCGTCCTCCGGCAGACGCAGCACGTCAAAACCTTTTTCGCTCGTGAACGAATAGGTCAACGTCTCGCTGTATCCCGCACCCACGCATATTTCTTTGATGACGTCCTCGGCTTTGAGCGCGTCGGGCTTGCCGCCCAAAGTCTGCTCTTTGTCGCCGATAAGCGTCTCTTCGATGTGATCGTAACCGTACATACGAATGATCTCTTCGGCGATGTCGTTGGCGTTTTCGATATCGTCGCGGAAAAGCGGCGGCTCAACCGTCAGCACTCCGCCCTCTATCTTCGGCGAAAGCCCGAGACAGGACAGTATGTTCATAATGTCTTGTTCGGGAACAACTATGCCGAGAATGTCGGCGATCTTGGTCAACGGCACGCTGACATTTTCGCGCTTGGGCGGAGCGGCGAACGCGTCGACGACGCCGTCGGATATCTTGCCGTAACCGAACTTGTCTATCAACGTCAGCGCGCGCATAAGCCCGAGGCGCTGGCTGTCAGTATCGATCCCCCTTTCGTAACGGAAAGATGAGTCGCTGTGCAGATTGAGCTTGCGCGAAGTACGGCGGATGTTGTCGCGCATAAACTTTGCGCTTTCAAAGACGATGTCTTTTGTGTTTTCGTCGATACAGCTGTTGCTGCCGCCCATTACTCCGCCGATAGCGCAAGGTTTGACCTCGTCGCAGATCGCCACCATCGATGGATCGAGCGCATACTCTTTGTTGTCTAGCGCGACTATCTTTTCACCGTCTTTGGCGGTGCGGACGACGATCTTGCCGCCTTGGAGCTTGTGTGCGTCGAACGCGTGCATAGGCTGCCCTATCTCGACAAGCACATAGTTGGTAATGTCTACGATGCTGTTTATCGGACGAAGCCCCACGCTGCGGAGACGTCTTGCGATCGTCTCGTCGGAAGGCACAATCTTGACGTCGGACACGGCGGCAGCCATATATCTCGGGCACAGCTGAGGAGCTTTAACTTCAACGGATATCTTGTCCGCGACTTTGTCTTTGACGCACTTGAAGCCAATCTCCGGCATCCGCAGAGGCTTGCCGAGCACTGCGGAAACTTCGCGCGCTATGCCGAGTACGCTGTTGCAGTCGCTGCGGTTGGCTGTAACGCCGATGTCGAGAATGATGTCGTCATTGCCGAGTACATTGTTTATGTCTGTTCCGAGCGGCGCGGTCTCCTTGTTCATCACGAGGATTCCGTATACGCCCGCGCCCTTGTAATCGCTTTCGGACAACCCGAGTTCTTCGCCCGAACAAAGCATGCCGCACGACTCTACGCCGCGAAGCTTGCCAGTCTTGATGTGCTTACCGCCCGGCAGATAGGAATCGTCGAGCGCGGCGGGCACGAGGTCGCCTTCGGTGAGATTCTGTGCGCCTGTGACGATCTGAACGGGCGCGCCATTTCCTATATCGACCGAACAAATCCACAGCTTGTCCGCGTCGGGATGATGGGTCATCTTGACTATCTTGCCAAGTACGACGTTGCGAATCTCGGCGCTCTTATCTATTATCTCCTCGACCTCGAAACCTGCGGAGACGAGTCTGTCGGCAAGCTCCTGCACGGGGACGTCTATGTCTACAAAGTCTTTGAGCCAACTCAACGAAACTTTCATATCTCACCTCACCTGAAACTTCTCAAGAAACGCGTGTCGTTTTCAAACAAAATGCGCATGTCGGGAATGCCGTACTTGATCATTGTTATCCTCTCTATGCCCATACCGAACGCATAACCGCTGTAAACGGACGAGTCAATGCCGCAATTTTCAAGCACTTTGGGATTTACTACACCCGCGCCGAGTACCTCTATCCAGCCCGTGCCGTGGCAAAGCCTGCATCCCTTGCCGTGGCATTGCGAACAAGTGACGTCCACTTCCACGCTGGGTTCGGTAAACGGGAAATAGGACGGTCGGAAACGCGTCTTAGTATTCCTGTCGAACAGCTCTTTCGCAAACAGCGTCAGCGTGCCTTTGAGATCGCAAAGCGTGATGTGTTTGTCGACTACAAGACCCTCTATCTGCTGAAACATCGGACTGTGGGTCGCGTCGTCGTCGGGACGATAGACCTTGCCGGGAACTACGATCGCGATCGGCGGCTTTTCGTTCATCATCGTGCGCGCCTGGACAGGCGAAGTGTGCGTGCGGAGAAGCACGTCGTCGCCGATATAAAACGTATCCTGCATATCCCTTGCCGGATGATCTTTGGGAATGTTGAGCGCTTGGAAGTTGAAGAAGTCAAGCTCTATCTCGGGGCCTTTTGCGACCTTGAAACCGAGCGACGTAAAGATGTCCACGATCTCGTTTTTGACAAGAGTGCAAGGATGCAGACTGCCGAGCGAACCGTCGCGTTCCGCATATGTTACATCTATGCTCTCTTCTCGCATACGGCTTTCCGTCCGCTGCGCCTCGAGTACGCGCTGTTTGTCCTCCGTGAGCGCGGTTATAACGTCTCGAGCCTCGTTGACGTACTTGCCTATCTGCGGCTTTTGGTCGGCGGGGACGTCTTTCATCCCGCGCAAAAGCGCGGTCAGCTCGCCGCTTTTGCCCAGATACCTGACTTTGACCGCCGCGATATCGTTGACCGAGACGCACGCCTCGATGTCCGACTTCGCCGCAGCGATCAGATTGTCGATCTTCTGTTTCATAATACCTCCGAAAAAATGCGCCCCATACTTTCGTATAGGGCGTTGTCACGCTGTACCACCTAATTTCGTCCGCATAAGACGCGGACCTCTTGAGACCGTAACGGGTCAAACCGCGAACGCTTACTCTGCTTTCGGCGATCGAGCTCGGGAGCGAATTCCCCGCACAGTTGCCGCAGCGCCCTTTCAGCCGATGGGGCGCATTCTCTGTCGGAACGATGTTGCGGGCATGTTCTCCGTCGTAGCTTTTACATTATTTTAGCGCATTTTTAACTTTATGGCAACTCTTTTATCGTGGAAAAATCAATACTCCCGGCATTTTGAATGATAAATTCGGGCACATCGCCTACAATCACGTTCTCCGCGAGCAAAAGCGACGAACTGCACTCCACGTTACTGCTCTCCAAAGGCAATATGACCTGCGCGTAGGCGGTAATATCGATATAGATGCTGTGAAGCACCTGATTTATTCCAACGCTCATAAATTCCGTGCGGAAACTGCACTCCGCAAGCCCCACCGTCATGATCTCAAGATTGACGTCGAGTCCGTGTTCGCCAAGCAACACAATGCCCGAAAACGCGCCGAGCGGAACGTTTACTCCGTCAAACAGCAGCGCGTTCATTTCATTTTGTATTATTGTGCTAATGTTGCTCATCACCTTGTTGACGTAGAGCATATTGACCGACAGCATCTCGACATTGCCCGAATCGTCGCGCACTACGGTCACAAAATTTTCATAATTCGCCGCATCCATATCGACAGTAGTCTTTTCGTACGCGGTATTGAGCGCTTCGACGGTCTTGCTCCACACCGTGTTGTAAGCTGTATCGGTTACAAGAGGCACGATATTGCCGCGAAAATAAAACAGTCCGCCGATGACCGTCGTAAGGACTACTATCACGGCTATGCAGATCTTTGCCTTCTTGCGCGCCCTCATACTCAATATGATATGACGAGAGCGGTTTATTGTTGCCCGTCGGCAGCTGCACCTGCGTTTGCAGATCTTACGTTTACGTTTGAAAGCGACGAAACAGATCGGTCATTCGACAGCAATTTGATCATCAATAGTAATATATTGCTACAAATTAATGCCGAGAATAGAATAATTTAATTAAATTACGCCACAGTCGTACCGTTATCGCTAAATAATATCATTTTCTTCGTTTTATCGAACGGATGCGTTCGTTCACGCCAAACTGCCGGCTATGCCGTCTTTGACTTTGACCTGAATAACAGCGCAAATACGAATCCGAATACTATCGCCGCAGTCAATCCTCCCGCCACCGCGCGCATACCGTAGGTACACGCCTCGAACAAGCCTATCCGAGCTCCCTCGATCGCGCCGGCGGCGAGCGACTTACCGAATCCCGTTATCGGGATCGTCGCTCCCGCCAAAGCAAATTCTTCGATATACTCAAAGACTCCGACGGCTTCGAGAATTACTCCCGCCAACAAAAACGTGACCAATATTCTTGCAGAGGTCATCTTTGTCTTGTTTATCAGCAATTGACCTATCAGACATACAAGTCCTCCGCACAGAAAGACTCTGCCGTATTTTCCCATCAACTCCAATATCATGGCTCACCTGCACTCTATAGCGACGGCATATGCAATGCCGGGGATACTTTCGCCCTGAAGAGACGAATCCTTTGACAGCAGCGCGCCCGTCGGCGCCAGCAACAGTCTGTTCAACTGCCCCGATACGAGCAATTTGTGCAAATACGCACAATAAACCAAACTACTACACCCCGCACCCGAACCTCCGAGACCGCATTTCTGTCCCGGCGCAAAGACCATACACCCGCAGTCATTGACGTTTTTACCCTCTCCGACGCCATCCTTTTGCATCAATTCTACCAGAAGTTCACGTCCGAGCCTCCCAAGGTCGCCTGTGACGATCATATCGTAATAGCTTTCGTCTCTCCCCGTCTCGCGCAGATGCGCGCGGATCGTATCGAACGCCGCGGGCGCCATAGCCGCGCCCATATTGTTGACATCCTCACAACCGAGATCTACTATTTTACCCAAAGTATATGCGGTGATCTCGGGACAACGCCACTTAGGCGGATATGCGGACACCAGCACCGCGCCCGCTCCCGTCACGGTGCGCTGAGATGTAGGCGTAGGCTGAGTACCCAATTCGAGCGGAAAGCGATATTGCCTCTCCGCGGTCGCAAAATGCGAACTTGTGCAGCATATTACATTGTTCATGCCCGCTCCGACCGCCTCCGCCGCTGCAGACAACGCCTGACCGAACGTTGCGCACGCGCAATACAATCCGTAAAACGGAATATCGAAACTGCGCGCCGAAAACGTACTCGGCACTATCTGATTGACAAGATCGCCGCCCATAAGACAATCAATGTCTTTAGGTTCGAGCCGCGCCTTTTCCAAAAGCGAACGTATGATCTCTTCGCGCATTCTCGTCTCGGTTTTTTCATGTGAAGAACAGCCCCATTCGCCGCAATCTATAGCCGTATCGATATATTCGCGCAAATTGCCGAGCGCCTCGTCGCTTCCCGCAATGTCGGCTACGAGCGAGATAAATGCGCGTCTTTGAGGCAGATATGTCTGAGCACCGATCTTCATACCGCCACTCCGACTAAGTAATATATTGCCCCTACGACGACGCTCGAACATACGCCCGAAACGATTATCGGTCCCGCGACGCCGAACATTCGCGCCATCATACCGAAGATAATTCCTTCGCTGTGAAATTCCATAGCCGGCGACACAATCGAGTTTGCAAATCCCGTGATTGGTACTATCGAACCCGCTCCGGCATGATAGCCTATTTTGTCATAAACCCCCACGCCCGTCAGCAATGCGCCCAAAAAGATCATCGTCATTCCGGTCAAAGCGGCTATCGACTTTTCATCGAGAGGTAAAAACTCGGTAAAGACATCCGAGACCGCCTGTCCTATCATACATATGATCCCGCCTACGCAAAACGCGGCAAACAGCGTCTTTGCCTCATTGGTCCTTGGCGACGCCTGCCTGACGAGAGCGGTATATTCCTGCCGCCCGATCATCTTCTTCGCTCCGTTCGCGTCCTGTCGCCAAAGACAAGTTCTTTATCTTCACGATTACGCCTTATCACAAGATCTTCACCGTTTGCCATATCGTTATTATGGGCAAGCGAGGCGCGATAATACAAAACGCCGACCAAACGGCAGACATATGTTATTCTTTTCCAAACTTTTTCTTCAAAATTGATATGACTTTGCTCTCTATACGCGACACTTGAACTTGCGAAACTCCGAGAATTTTTGCTATCTCGCTCTGCGTCTTATCCCTATAATATCTCAAAATCAGCACTTTTTTCTCGCGTTCGGGCAATGTCGAAATAGCTTCTTTTAACAAAATTTTGTCGTCTATATTGTCTCCGTTTTCATCCGAAGGCAGCTTGTCGATCACGCTTTGATTGCCTTCGTCGTCAAATTTTTCGTACAACGAGACCGGATATTTGCTGCTGTCGAGCGCAAACACTACTTCTTGCGGCGTAACCGAAAACTTTTGCGCGAGATATTCCGCGCTCGGCGCTTCGCCGTTAGTCAATCGATACGATTCTATCTCCTTTTTGAGCGCCATGGACAAAGTTTTGAGCGCACGGCTGACCTTGATCGCTCCGTCGTCGCGTATAAACCTCTTGATCTCTCCCGCGATCATCGGCACGGCATAAGTCGAAAACCGCACATTATAGCCGACATCGAAGTTGTTAATCGCTTTGACCAGCCCCATACTGCCCAATTGCAGCAGATCTTCGTATTCGGTCGCATTGCCGCGATAGCGCGCTACGATCGACTTAATCAGCGGCATATTGTGAACGATTAACTGCTCTTTTGCTTGCTCGTCGCCCGCCTGTGCCGCTTTAATATATTCGAGAGTAGACTCTCTGTCAAGCATGTTTCGCCTCAACGATCTTCTTGGTCATACATACCCGCGTCCCTTTTCCGACCTCGGAGGTCACTTTGATCCCGTCCATAAAAGTACTCATGAGCGTAAACCCCATACCGCTGCGCTCCTGCTCAGGCTTAGTCGTAAAAAACGGCTGCATCGCCTTGTCGACATCGGCGATCCCGCATCCGCGGTCCTCGACGATTATTTCCAATTGACAGCCCTCCAAACAGACGTATAAATCCACTTTCTTTGACTTGTCGTTGTCGTATCCGTGAACGACGCTGTTGGTAAACGCCTCGGAAACCACGGTCTTTATATCCTCAATCCCGTCCAGAGTGGGATCGAGCGGCAAACAAAACGCCGCTACGCTGCTGCGAACAAAGGAATCGTTAGCAATGTCCGCGCTGATCGTCATTTTCAGTTCGTTTTTCATTATCACCTCTCAACTTGTCTTTTTGATGATCGCGTATATCCCCGCCATCTGCAAGATCTTGTCCACCTGACGATTCGGAGCATAAATCTTGGGAACTATACCCTTTGCTTTCAGTTTTTTGTATCTTCCGAGCAGTATACCGATACCCGTACTGTCCATAAAAGACAGCGAAGAAAAATCAAAGACAAAAGTCTTTTGTCTGCACATATCGATAGCCATATCGACCGCCTGGCGCACTTGCGCGGCGGTATGTTCGTCAAGTTCTCCGTCCAATCTGACGACGGTAGCATCGGCATATTCGGCAAATTTGACCTGCATTTCGTCCTCCAATCTCCCCGAAGGGCAAATAACAGTATAGCCGAGACGCAGTGACGCAAAATTGCGGAAATGCGCGATTTTTGCTTTGTTTTGATATAGGAAAACCGCTTAACGACACGCTGAACATATTGAGTCCCGCAACTTGCTTTGACGCGATCGATCGACTATTACAAACGGTCTATCCGACAAATAACGGATCCGGAAAAAGCTGAACTTACGCGATCGTTATTCGTACAATCGCTCGGGAATAACAAAGTTTTAATTGTTTTACCTATCCTTACGATATCCGGGTATATGTCTGAAAACCGCAGTAAATGTTCGGCGATCTACATTTGTTGCGGTATATCGCTCTATTCTGCCGCAAGCATGAACTATCGACAACGCCTGCTCCCCAATGTCTGCCGGAAGTTTTTGGGTTATATTCTACATATGATTAATACTAGACAATCAGATGTTTAATTTGCGTTTTGTCCGATAGTCCCAATTATTATATTGATAAAATTAATATAATAATTGATTGTTTAATTTATAATAATATTACAGTTTGTTGGAACAAGTTTTATTACGCATCCTCAATAACAATCACGAGATTTTGTTTCACAAGTATGTTTTCAGGGTTTTCAACTTCAATACGTCTATAATTTCAATATTTTTTGTTTTTACATGCGATATCGAATGTTTTGAAAATTTGTTTCACAACAAGTTTTTTGGATTCTTCTACACTTGTGTATTATTATATTTGTAATATGTTGCACAAGATGATTGTAATACCGCAATATTTTGATAATACAGCCAAATAATTTTTGAAGATATACATTCATATGCGCAGATTGCGTCAACTCAATGGCGTTTATACACTTTCACGTTCGACTATTACGCTCGAATCGTATATACTGTCATTAGTACAAATTTATGGACTGTTATTTGAAAAAATGCACGGTTTCCGACATCGATGCGCTTCGCAACTTATCTATAATCACATATACTCAAACTTTTGCGCCGTTCAACTCGAAGGATAACATGGCATTGTATCTTGATTCCGCATTCAACAAGAGAAAACTTCTGTCGGAATTGAATAATGCAAACTCGGAATTTTATCTTATGTTTTTCAAAAATATTTTGTGCGGATGCCTCAAAATCATCTTTCCTCCCGCGCAAACGGATTTTAACGACGCGCGGTCTGCAGAAATCGAACGCCTGTATATAACAAAAGAATTTTACTGCAAAGGCTTGGGTAAATATATGTTGGATTACGCGTCGGATCTCGCAAGACTGCACTGAAAAGATCATATATGGCTCGGAGTTTGGGAGAACAACGGGCGCGCATTGCGCTTCTACAAGCGCAACGGCTTTTATACGATCTGATCACACGTATTCTTTTGGGGCAACTACAGACAGACCGATCGCATCATGAGAAAAGATCTATAAGATTAAACGCCTTGCCTCCCGTTCCCGACGGGCAATTCCGCCAAAATAATTCCCTTATAAATAATGAGCAGCTTACGCCGATATGTTTCCCTTGTCATACTCCGACCGATATAATGGCGCTACTGAGACAATTATTGCAGATGTCCGCCGCATTTTGAACGCCTACGAACGTCTCTCGCTCCGATCGCCGCCGCGCAATTTAAGACGCGCGGCGGCATTTTGGGCGCATAAGTTAATAATTCGAGTCGGCTTACCTCGCTTTGCGCCCGACAGCACACCTCGCATCGAAATTTTCGCTGCATCGGCCGACATCCGGCTTGCGGCTGCAGCGTTTTTCCGCCATGCTCCGCCGACCAGATATTGCAGACAAAAGCCCCGCGGTCAGCGCGGGGCTTTTGTCTGCCTTTGCGATATCAGATCGTTTCCTCTTCTTCGGGCATTTGCAGGCTTTCTTCGGCGAGTTTCCGCGCAAATGCCTCCCTTGCAAGCACACGCAGCCACTTCTTTTTGCCCTCCGCTTTGGCGTTGCCTATCCAAACGATACAAAACGCCTTGCGTCTCCTGTTCAATTCCTTTTGATCCGCGCGCAATTTATCAAACGTCTCCTTTCTTGCGGCGGCTTTTTGACGTTTTACCTCTTTACGGATCTCCTTTACGCCTTTAGCGATCTCCTTTTCGGACATTCCTTTTGCGCGCGATTCCTGCTCAAACTCAGCGATCTTTGTCTCAAATGCCGCAGCTTTTGCCGCACGCTCTTCGTTCTTTTGACGCAGTTCTTCTTTTTCGCGCTCAACTATCGCTTTGTTGCGCTCTTCTTCTTTCTCCTTTTCGGCGAGGTAGGCGTCATATGCCGCCTGCTGCTCTTCTTCGGTAGCGTCTTTCAATCCGGCGTCGGCTATGACTTTTTTCCGCGTGAGCGACTCGCGGATGACCGCCATTCTCTTGCGATCGAGTCTGACCATCAGATACGGAACTGCGGCGAGGAAACTTGCCGCCATTGCTATCAAAATTATCGTCGAGATTATCGGTTCTCTGATCTCCGCATTTTTCAAGATCTCATAATCGGTCTCTCCGGTGGCGGGATCTGCTACGAGTCCGTTGGATTCATAGACCCAAGTAAACAAGAATGTAGACAGCACGCCGCCGATCGTCGTGACCAATGTCTGAAAATTTTGAGCAAAGCCCTCTATTCTTTCACCTGTAATATCCTGCTGGGCGTCGAGACCGTCCGACATGATCGTCGTTTGGATTATATATTGCGGTCCGTCTGCGAAATTGAAGATGAACAGCGATATGACAAAGAACACAAAGCCCTGCTTGAATGTAAAGAACATGATGAGCGCCGCTATGCAATTGGCAAGACAGAAAGTAAGTCCGGCCTTGCGAGTACCTAATTTAGAGATAAGGAGAGGTGCCAAAATTATGCCCGGCGTAAAGCCGACGGACACGATTGTTTGCGTAATTCCGAGCAAACTGCTCTTGCCCAATTGATAAGTGCATACCCACGGCAAAAGCGCGACGAGCGAAGTCTTGAAACTGTCAAAAAAGCGCGTGACCGTGATCGCCCAAAATTCTCGATTTTTGGACAGTATCTTCATGCCCTCGGTGAATTTGATCTTATTTACCTTGAGTCTCGGCACGACTGCGCGCTCTTGCGCGAAATAGAGTGCGAACAGGCTCATCGCAAGCGAACCTACGCCGAAGATCGGAATAAGGATACGGTATGTCCAAATATTGGTCATCGCGTCGTCGCCATAGATTATGCCTCCGATCGACGGCAGCAAAAGCTGGATGATACTTGGACCGAGATTGCCCAAAAGTTCCGAAAAGCCCAATATCCTCGAACGTTCCGCCGAGTTGGAGCTGATGACCTGTGAAAGCCCTACCTGCGCGTTAGCGGCAAGCGGCTGTGAGATGCTGAGCAGGTTGTAGAAAACGCCTATCAGCACGGCTTTGACGATCGGAGACGCGTCGAGCGGCACGCCCCATGTCAATCCGACAAGCGCAAGCACGCTCGGAATGCCCGCCCAAATTATGTAGGGTCTGAACTTGCCGATCGGCGTGTTGGTGTTGTCGATCAGCATACTTATGAACGGTGTCTTGATCACTCCGACGACGTTTGTAATGATGTACAGGATCATTATATACGTCGGGCTGAGTCCGTACACGGTGCCCGTGAGAAGGCACGTCGCCGCCATTTGAATGTAACTGGTCATCAAAGAGCCGTAGCCTTTAAGTCCCATTGAGCCAATGCTGAACGCCGCAATCTCCTTATACGCGACTTCGTCGCCGCGCTTGGGACGCTGCCAATACCTTCTGACGGTGAGCCACAAATTTTGAGCTCTTTCTCTCATAATTTCCGTAAAACGCGCAAACGACAGTCGTTCGCGCGTGAGCCTTATTTATTTTTATTGTTGTCGTGTTTGTGTTTGACGATCTCGTTAATCTCGCTGAGCCAACTGTTGATGTCCTTAAATTGCCTGTGTACTGCGGCGAAACGCACGTAAGCGACGTCGTCGATGTCTTTGAGCCCTTCCATGACGAGATCGCCGATCTGCGTCGAGGTCACTTCCTGCTCCAATTGATTGGCAAGCTGCTTTTCAATGTCCGAGACAAGTTTGTCTATCTGCTGCATGGACACGGGGCGCTTGTCGCAAGCCTTTACAATGCCGTTCTTTAGTTTTTGGGGAGAAAAGATCTGTCTGCAACCCGACTTTTTGATGACCATGATAGGAGCGGTTTCGATCGTCTCATAGGTCGTGAACCGCTTGCCGCAATTCATACACTCACGTCTGCGCCTGATCGAGGTGCCGTCCTCGTTGACTCTGCTGTCGATGACCTTGCTGTCCATACAGCCGCAATAAATACACTTCATAATTCCTCCGCAGATTCAATTATACTACATATTGCGGAATATGCAAAGCATTCTGGCAAAAAGCGCAAAATGTAGTGTGCAAAAATTATAAAACTCTAAAAGAATCCGCGTTAGGCGCGTAGAAACGGCAATATTAATGCGGCGATCGCTCGCCGCATTTTTCAAAATTTGGATCTGATCTTTGCGAGCGCTGACTTTTCCAGCCTGCTGACCTGCGCCTGCGATATGTCCGTTTCGCGCGATATCTCGGTCTGCGTCTTGCCGAGATAGTAGCGCATATAGATGACGTTGCGCTCTCTTTCGGGCAGATCCGCTATCGCGCCTTTAAGGCAGATTCGCTCGTTCCAATCGTCCGCCGTGTTCTTTTCGTCGCCTATCCTGTCCTCGAGGGACAAGCCGTCGTCGCTGTCTCCGAACACGCAGTCCTGCAAGTACACCGGCTCGCTGACCGCGTCAAGCGCGCATACGACCTCCTTAAGAGGAAGATCTATCTCCTCGGCTATCTCCATAGCGGTCGGTATTTTGCCGTCGCGCCCCTCGAGCGTCTCCTTTGCGTGCAGCGCCTTGTACGCCACGTCGCGCATACTGCGACTGACCTTGATGCCCGAACCGTCTTTTAGGAAACGCTTGATCTCCCCTATGATCATAGGCACCGCATAGGTGGAAAACGCGACATTGAAACGGGTGTCGAAGTTTTCTACAGCCTTCATCAGCCCGACCATGCCTACTTGAAAGAGATCGTCGCTGTTGTTTCGGTTGCGGAATCTTTGAACGAGCGACAGCACTAGCCTGACGTTGCCCATGGCCAGCTTTTCGCGAGCATTGACGTTGCCGCGCTTGCTCATTTCGATCAATTCGCGCGTCTCCTCGCGCCCCAATTTGGGCAGCGAGTTGGTGTCCACGCCGCAAATCGTCACTTTGTGGTTCATACTCACCTCCTATGTAGGCGCTCGATGTCGGCATAGATATTGTGAACAAAAAATTATTATATATGCAAAAAGGCGATCCCCTATAGGGACCGCCTCAGACCGTAGACAAAAGCGGTTTTGGACAAATTGTTCAAAGCCGCTTTTGCTTTTTGGTTTAAAAAATGTGTTCTGCTTTTCAAAATTGAGTTACAAATCCAATATTTGAGGTAAAGACAAACATTTTTGCTAAAAAGTCTCGTGTTTTCTCGGGTATTCCTCCAATCATCTTTGCTAATTTCTTCAAGTTCATCACCATCAAAGTAAGCAACACCTGCGTCTTAACTTTTGCTAAGCCGTTGTGTCTTGTAAACCTCATCCCGTGTTTCTCTTTCGCGTCCGCAAATACTCGCTCTATTGTCTCTTTTCGCTTTCCGTAGATGTCTTTTCCGTCTTGCGTATGCCGGTTATCCTCAACTCTGTCTAAGTATTCTGCCCATATGTGCCGGGTTATGACTTTGGTCTTATTCTTGCTTTTTGTGCATTGTTTCAAATACGGACACTTTTCGCATTCCTCTCGTTTGCTCTTGTATTCCCGGTACCCCTCTTTATTTGTTGTGCTGTATTCCAATACTTCGCAGTTGGGGCAAATATAGCAGTCATAGTATTCGTCATATACATATTCGTTTTTGTACAGATATCCATTCTTTGTCATAGGACTCTTGTACGGCATATACGGTTTGACATTCTCGTCTATTAACATCTTTGCTATTGCCGGCGTTTTGTAACCCGCATCCGCAGCCAAACTGTCCGGTCTCCCTGTTGTTTCTTTGACTTTTTCGTATATTTCGTCGAAAACGGTACTGTCGTGTTTATTCCCTTTGTGTACCGTTCCGCCCAATATCCAACCGTGTTTGTCGCATGCCACTTGTACGTTATACGCAAAGCATTTCTTGTGTTCGCCTTTGTGAAAAAGTCCGCTCTCGGGATCCGTCGTCGATTCGGTTATTTCCTTTGTCCCCGGCGTTTCGTCATCATCGTCAAAGGGTTTCTTTCCGTGCTTCTCGCGGTCTTCGTTTATCTCTTTCTTTAATTGCTCATCATACTTCCGAGCCTCTTTTTCCACCATTACCTTAGCGCTCTTGTGTATGTTCGCGTTCGCTTTTACATGCGTTCCGTCTACAAATATCGTCTTTGCATCCACAAACTTGTGCCGTATTGCTTCGTCTAATACGCGAGTGAATATCTTCTCGAATATATCCGTACCCTCAAATCGCCTCATATAGTTCTTCCCAAATGTTGAGAAATGAGGTACCTTTTCTTCTATGCCATACCCAATAAACCATCTGTATGCCATGTTTACTTCGCATTCTCGAATTGTGCGGCGCATGCTGTTGTATCCATACAAATAGTTAATAACGCATAGCTTAACCAAGCATACCGGGTCTATGCTCGGTCTGCCGTTGTCGCTGCTGTATAACCCTTTTACTTCATCGTAAACAAATCCGAAATCTATTGCGTTCTCTATCTTACGCAATAGGTGATCTTGCGGAACCAAATCCTCAATGCACACCATTCGTATTTGATTACGATTGTCTGTCTTTCTCTTGTTTAACATACTTATATTATACCACAAACCCCACCAAAAAGCTTGTTTTGGTGGGGTTTGTCTACAGTCTGAGGCGATCCCCTATAGGGACCGCCTTTATTCGACTCAATGCGTCAGACGGGCTGAATGCCGTTCTTGACATCGCCGACAAGAGTGTCGACCTTGCGCTCGTTTGCCTGCCTGAACTTGAAATAGTTGAGCGCGACTTGCGGAAACAGCGCATAGGACAGCACGTCCTCGTCCTGTTCTATGTATTGCTTGATCTCGTCACGATACTTTGCAAGTTCGGGTTTAATGAGATCTGCGGGACGGCAAGTGATCGGTTTTTCGTCGCCGAGGACCTTCTTTACAACGTCCGCATCGGGCTTTGCCGGCAATCTGCCGTACTCGCCGCGAAGCACGCCCTTGGTCTCGGCGGAGACCATCTTGTATCTCTCGCCGCTGACGACGTTGAACACAGCCTGCGTGCCGACAATCTGGCTTGTCGGAGTGACAAGCGGCGGATAGCCGAGATCTTTGCGTACGTTGGGCACTTCTGCAAGCACTTCTTCGTACTTGTCGAGCGCGCCGAGCGATTTGAGCTGTCCGACGAGGTTGGAGAGCATGCCGCCAGGAACCTGATAGATCAACGCCTTGACGTCCGTTTTGAGCGACTTGTCGGTCAGCCAACCGTCCTTTTTGAGACGATCGGCAACGTCGACGAAGTGCTTGTTGATATCGTTAAGCAATTTTAGGTCAAGCCCGGTGTCGTACTCGGTACCCTGCAAAGTGGCGACCATGGGTTCGGTCGCAGGCTGAGAGGTGCCGTTGCCGAGCGCGGACAGAGCGCAGTCGATAATGTCGACGCCCGCCTCTATCGCTTTGAGATAGGTCATGCTGCCTACGCCCGACGTCTGGTGCGTATGCAGATGCACGGGCGCTTTGACGACCTTCTTGATGCCCTTGACGAGTTCGTACGCGACATACGGGACCAAAATGCCCGCCATGTCCTTTATACAGATGACGTCTGCGCCCATGTCCTCAAGTTCTTTGGCGAGCTTAATGAAGTATTCGGTCGTGTGGACGGGACTGGTCGTGTAGCAGATCGTAGCTTCGCAGATACCCTTGTACTTTTTGCAGCTCTCCATGGCCTTGCGCATATTGCGGGTATCGTTGAGCGCGTCGAAGATGCGGATGATGTCGATGCCGTTCTCGATGGACTTCTTGACGAATTCCTCGACCACGTCGTCTGCATAGTGTTTGTATCCGAGGATATTTTGACCTCTGAGCAGCATTTGCAGCTTGGTATTGGGCATCGCCTTGCGCAGTTTGCGCAGCCTCTCCCACGGATCTTCGTTGAGGAAACGCAGGCACGAGTCGAACGTCGCGCCGCCCCAGCACTCGATGGAGTAATACCCGACTTTGTCGAGCTTTTCGGCGACGGGAAGCATCTCGTCCAATCTCATACGCGTAGCCGCCTGCGATTGGTGAGCGTCTCTCAAAATTGTTTCGGTAATTTGTACTTTTGCCATAATGTAACACCTCGTTGATTATGCGACGCCGAACACGGACAGCAACACGCCTGCCGCGACGGCGCTGCCTATGACGCCTGCGACATTGGGCCCCATAGCGTGCATGAGCAGATAGTTTTGCGGATTCTCTTCTTGACCGACGTTGTGCGAAATCCTCGCAGCCATCGGGACGGCGGAGACGCCGGCGGAACCGATGAGCGGATTGACCTTGCCCTTGCTGGTCAAATACATCAGCTTGCCGATCAGCAGACCGCCGAGCGTACCGAACGAGAACGCGACGATGCCGATGATCAAGATCTTGAGCGTCTGCAGGTTGAGGAACACATCCGCAGTCGCCTTTGTCCCGACGAGTACGCCGAGCAAGATCGTGATTATGTTGATCAGTTCGTTCTTAGCGGTGTTGGTCAGTCTCGGTACGACCTCGGACTCCTTGAACAGGTTGCCGAGCATGAGCATACCGAGCAGCGGCACAGCGCTGGGCAGTATGACGCCGACGATGAGCGTGACCGCAAGCGGGAACACGACTTTCTCCGTCTTGGAGACGGGGCGGAGCTGCTCCATGACGACAGCTCTCTCCTTCTTGGTCGTGACCAGTTTCATAATGGGCGGCTGAATCAGTTTGATCAGAGCCATGTACGAATACGCCGCGACGGCTATCGAAGGCAACAAGTGAGCCGCAAGTTTGACTGTGACATAGATCGCCGTAGGTCCGTCCGCGCCGCCGATAATCGCGATCGCCGAAGCCTCTTCGCCGGTGAAACCGATGTTGATCGCAACGATGAAAGTAATGAAGATACCAAGCTGCGCCGCCGCGCCCATGAGTAAGCTCTTGGGGTTGGCGATGAGCGGACCGAAGTCGGTCATTGCGCCGATGCCCAGGAAGATGAGCGGCGGATAGATGACCCAATCGACGCCCTTATACAGGTAATAGAACAGACCGTAGTCCGCGACTACCTCCTTTGAGTAGGCGTAATCGGGGCTGATCTCGGCAACCTTCGCGCAGATCGCCGCCAATTTGTCGGGCAGACTGACCATATCGACGTCGCCAACCGTCTGATATACGATGCCGAACATCTGATTGAGTTCGTTTATCGTGCCGGAAATGGGCGACGCATACGCGTATTGATAGGTCTCCGCAATCTTGGTTGTCACCGCCTGCAATTGCTGCGAAACGGTCATTTCGTCCGCAAGCGCTATCCCCAGCTTTTCGGCAAGCTGCGGCAGAGTGCCGGCAAACAGCTCTTCACCGGTATTGAAGAACATATACATTTGATCGCCGTCGACCGTAAAATTGTAGCCGTATGTTCCGTACAGAATGTTGTAGGTGCCGGGAATGTTGATGATGAACATACCGAAACCTATCGCGAGCAGCAGATTGGGCTCAAACTCCTTGTACACCGCCAGGTAGATGAGCGCGCACGCGATGACGAGCATGATCAAGTTCTGCCAAAGCGGAGTCAGCGAGGTCATGAAACCCGTGCTGTTCCACAAATTCTGTAAGGAATCTACAAAGTCGAGCGACAATATTGTAGATGAAAATCCCAACATCATGCCACCTCTTTATGCGATCGTGCAGAGGATTGTACCGGTATCGATGTTCGCGCCTTCGTTGACGCTGTAAGTGATCACGCCGTCCTTGGGAGCGACGATCGGGGTGTCCATCTTCATCGCTTCGAGGATGACGATCGTGTCGTTCTTCTTGACGGAAGCGCCGTTGGAGAAGCACAGCTTCTTGACGAGACCGGGCATCTGCGTCTTGACGGGATCGCCTGCGCCGGCGGCTTTGGGAGCGGCTGCGGGCGCGGGCGCGGGAGCCGGAGCGGGCGCTGTCTTGGGAGCAGCCGCGGGTGCGGAAACCGGAGCGGCTTGAACTACGGGAGCGGCGTATTCGACGGCGCCGATCTCCTCCACTTCTACGGCATAGGTCTTGCCGTTGACATTGACATTGAATTTACGCATGATCTTATCCTCTCATTTGATTTCTTTTATGGAGCGCACCCTGAACGGGAGATCGCTCATTTCCGCGGCTTGACCGCCGCAGTAGTACGCCGTCAGCGCCGCGGTGATAACCGCGACTACCTCGTATTCTTCCTCTTCCTCACGCTGTTGCTCTGCGGCGGCGACGGCGGCTTGTTCCGCTTCGCGCTTTTCGGTCTCTATGTTCTCGACCGCCTTCTTTTTAGCGATCTTTTCAGGCAAAGCGATAAGATATTCGACTATCTTTATGCATCCGATCAAGAGGAACAACACGATGAACACCATCGCAAGTCCCAAAATGAACACCTGGATGCCCGTCCACAACCTGTCGCCGACTCCCATATCCGCTATCCCGAGTTTGTCGGGATCGGGGGCTTCGACGTCGCAGGCGGCGGCGAACGCAAGCACGAACATGACCGACAGCAGCGTCAGAAGTATCAACGCAACTCTCTTTTTCATATCCTCTCCGTCAGATGCCTTTGAGCATCAACAGCGCCGAAGCGATGTAGGGTCTGAGGTTCTTCGCCTCGACGACGTTGTCGACGTAGCCTTCCTGCGCGGCGATCATTGGATCAGCGGCGAGTTTTGCATAGCTGTCGGCAAGTTTTTGTCTCGCTCTGGATATGTCCTTGCCCTTTTCCGCGGCGAGCTGATCGGACATGAACACGTCGACCGCGGCGTCGGGAGCAACGGGGCTGACGCAAGCCTTGTCCGTGGCGAGCGTGTAGTCAAACCCGATGCCTTTGCTCATCAGTGCGGCATATGCGGCGCCGATCGCCTTGCCGGTGGCGACGCCTATCTTGTCGACGGACGAGGACGCGATAGCGGCAAAGAGTTCTGCGGCGACCTTGGCTGCGCCGGCATTTTCCTGCTCGACGGTGGTATTGAAACCGAGGCAGTCGACCAGCGTGACAAGAGGCAGATCAAACGCCTCGAGTTTGTCGACGAAAGCGGCGATCTTGCGCGCGCCGTCCAAAGTCAGATAACCTTTGCACGCCTTAGGCTCGGTGGCGACGACGCCGACGCTCATTCCGTTGACGGAAGCGAGCGCGCAGACGACATCCTTAGCCCACTCGGGGCAATACTCCACCGCCTTGCCGTCGTCGACGACAGCCTTGACCGTGTCGATCGCAGACGCACCCTTGTCGAGCGCGGAAGCGACCCTGTTGGGATTGTCGTCGGTCTCTACGCCGCCGAGCAGCAGCTCGACCAACGAATCGAGCTGCTTTTTGAGATCGGCGTCGCTCTTGTAAGTAAACTGCGCGACGTCCGCTCCGCACTTGTGCGCGTCATAGCCGAGCAGCTTGTTGAGCGCGGGAAAATCTTTTTGGGTAGACGCCAGATACATCGGCGAATCGAGCGAAAGCACCGCGTCTTTTGACATAAACGTGAAGTCCGCCATCGCGGCGAACGCCGACATCATACCGACCGCGTTGCCCTTGACGACGCAGAAGTGCGGGACCTGCCCCGAAACGATCGCGGCTTCGGCAAGTACTTCGGCATAGCCTTCAAGTACTCCGACGCCCTCTCCGACCCTCGCGCCTCCGCAATCGATGACGGAAACAAGCGGAGTGCCCGTCTTGACGGCGCGTCTCATGCACTTGACGATCTTGTCCGCATGAGCTTTGCCAAGGCTGCCTTTAAGCACTTCCGCATTCTGCGCGAAGATATGGACGGGCTTGCCGCCGAGCGTAGCATAGCCGGTGACCACGCCTTCTCCCAAAGCGGCGGCAGCGTCCTCGAAAGTCTTGCCCGTGACGAACACGTCCGTCTCGACAAAACTCGACTTGTCGCAGATCGCATCGATGAATTTCTTCACCGACGCGGTCGCCTTGCCGATCGCTTCGGAGCTGACAATGAGTTTGCCTATCTCCATATACTAATCCTCCGTATGCGCCCGCGGGCGCATTAAAATTGTCTTAATTTACACCAATAGCATTATATCTTAATAAGGTGCTGCTTTGCAAGCGAAAACGGGTAAATTTCGTCGTCGATTGATTATTTTTTAACAAGCTGCTGACACACGAAAAGGACGCGGCGCGGCGCTCTTGCTCGAAAGCCTCGTCTTTATATGCGGCTATATTACGGGAAACGCGTTCAAATAAATGTGAAACAGCTGAAATTCTCTATATTTCCGGTTTTTGCGACAAAATTCATTCTTGCTGCGGCGAAAGCATGACGTCGAGACGAGCCAGCACCGCTTCAAGCCCCGTCTTTGCGGACGACGAGACCGATGTGATGTCCGCCCTTCCCATCGCAAACGCGTTGGCGATCGCGGGAAGCTGCCTGTTCAGTTGAGCGCGCGACAGCTTGTCCGCCTTTGTGGCGACGACGAAAAACGGTATGCGATTGTGATGCAGATATGCGATCATCTGCCTGTCGAGCGCGGTGGGGTCGTGCCTGCTGTCGACCAAAACGAGTACGCATTTGAGCAGTTCGTCCGACGCAAGATAGTTGTCGATCATCGCCGCCCACTTCGCCTTTTCGGCGTCGCTTGCCTTGGCGAAACCGTACCCGGGCAGATCGACCAAATAAAACTCTCCGCCGTTGACCTCAAAAAAGTTGAGCAGCTTGGTCTTGCCCGGCGTCGACGACGTCTTTGCAAGTCCTCCCCTGTTGGCGAAATAGTTGATAAACGAACTCTTGCCGACGTTGGATCTGCCCGCGACCGCTACGCGCGGGACGGGTTTGATCGCAGACGGATCGAACGACGCCATCGATGTCACGAAATCGACGCGGGATATCTTCATCTCATCCTCCGAACACCAAGCCGAACACCTCGTCGATGTTCCCGACCGGGATTATCCTCAGTTCGTCCTTGATCTCGGACGGCAGTTCGTCGAGCTGCGGAGCATTGTCTTTCGGAATGATCGCCGTCTTTACTCCTGCGCGGCACGCGGCGAGCAGCTTTTCTTTGAGTCCGCCTATCTTGAGTACTTTGCCGCGCAAAGTTAGCTCTCCCGTCATCGCTACCGCTGCGCGCGGACGAATGTCGTTGAAGGCGGACATAAGCGCACAGGCGAGCGTTATACCCGCCGACGGTCCGTCCTTGGGCGTCGCGCCCTCGGGTACGTGGATATGTATGTCCGTCTTTTCGTCTCTTGTCGCGCCCTTGGAGCGCACCACGGACAGCGCGATCTCCGCCGACTCTTTCATCACGTCGCCGAGACTGCCCGTCATGATCAGTTCGCCCTTGCCTGCGGGCACGAGTCGGACCTCGATCGGCAAAGTTACTCCGCCCGCCGCGGTCCACGCGAGTCCCGTCACGCAACCAACCTCGCCCGAAGTTTGAGTTTCGGGCGCATTGTACGGCGGCACGCCGAGTAGCTCCGAAACCGTCTGTCTGTTCACTCGGCGGATAGCATCCCCGCCCTCGAGCAATTGCTTTTTTACTATCTTGCGGCAGATCGAGCCTATCTTGCGCTCCAATCCCCTTACGCCGGACTCGCGGGTATAGCACTCCGTCAAAAACATGACCGCGTCGTCCTCAAAGACCACATCTCCTTCCGCAAGTCCGCATTCGGCAAGCTGTTTGCGAACCAGATATCGCTGCGCGATCGCAAGTTTCTCGTCTTGCGTATAGCCCGATATCTCAATCACTTCCATACGGTCGAGCAGCGGTCGGGGTATGTCCGTGAGCGAGTTTGCCGTCGCCAAAAAGAACACTTTGGACAGGTCGTAAGGCAGCTCGAGATAGTGATCCCGGAAGGAGTTGTTCTGTTCGGGGTCGAGAACTTCGAGCAGCGCGCTTTGGATGTTGCCGCGCGCGGCAGACGGAGCCAGCTTGTCTATCTCGTCAAGCAGCATCAGCGGATCGGACGTCTTGACCTTGGACATAGAATAGACGATGCGGCCCGGCGCGGCACCGACATACGTCCTGCGGAAGCCGCGTATATCCGCCTCGTCGCTCAATCCGCCGAGACTCATGCGCACGTATTCTCTGCCGACCGCCCTTGCGATCGAACGCGCGATAGACGACTTACCCACGCCCGGAGCGCCCACAAGACACAGTATCGGCGCCTTGCCGTCGGGATTTTTAATACGAACGGCGATGTATTCCAGTACGCGCTCCTTGACGTCTTTGAGTCCGTAATGGTCCTCGTCGAGGATACGCGCGACCTCTTTCAGATCGCAAGCCGGGCGAGAATAATTAAGCCACGGCAGCCCGAGTACAGTCTCGATGTAGTTGGCTATGCTGTGCTTGTCGATCGCCATCGGCGGAAGCGCGGCAAACTTTTTCAGCTCCGCATTCAGCTTTTCCTTTACCTCATCCGGGGCGTTGAGCCCCTCTATCCTCTCTTTGAACTTCTCCGCGTCTTCGTTTTGTTCGTCCTGCGGCTGACCTTGCCCGTCGCGTCTTGCCGTCTTTTTACGCTCGCCTTCCGCGGCGATTGCAAGTCCGGTGAGCATATTCTTGGCGACCTTGATGCGCTCGGCGACGTTATCGGCGGAGAGCAGCGGCGGCACACCTATCCTCACCCTGTCGGCGATGTACGCGATCAAGCCGTCCGCGTCATGCTCGTTCGCCAAGCGATAGCGCCTCTCCCTGTCGTCGTCCCGCGGCAAAGGCAGCCTCTCGTAGAGAGAGTTGAGCAGCTTGCAGCTCATCGTCATCACGCGGCGGTCGTAATCCTCTGGCAGAGGCGGATACGGCTTTTCGGTCAATTCGCCGTACACTATTTCGTCGACGGGATCGGGAATTATTTCTTCGATCACCGCGCGCTCGACAACATCGACGATCAGCCTGTCGTCGTTGCTCTTGTCCGACACTTTTGCGATCGTGCAATATGCCTCGCACGTCACGCCGATCTTCGGGATGCCCTTTGATCTTTCCGTCGTGACGGTGACAAGTCCCAGCGTCGTGCCCGGCGTACCGAGACTGCGGCGTATATTATCCTTTTTCTTGTATCCCGTCGGCGTAACGTCCGCCTCCTGACCCGGCAGAAGGGTGCGGAATTGCATGAACAGTATAGGTATCTTCATCTCTCGCCTTTTCTAAAAAATGGCGGACGGCTCGGCGCCGTCCGCATCCCCGTCACGCGCTCTTACGTATCACGGTGGGTTTCTCTTTCATCTCGGCGCAATCTTTAGTGATCACGATCTTTTGTATTGTCTTGTCTCCGGGCGCGTCGAACATCACGTCGAGCATGATGTTCTCCACAATGGATTTCAATCCTCTCGCTCCCGTCTTCATCTTGACGGCTTGCGAAGCAATCTCACGAAGCGCGTCGTCTGTAAATTCCACATCCACGCCGTCGCGGGCGAACAGCGCCTTATACTGCTTGACAAGCGCGTTTTTGGGTTTGACCAAAATGCTGATGAGCGCTTTTTCGTCGAGCGAATCTACGGACACGACCACGGGAACTCTGCCCACAAATTCGGGAATAAGCCCGAACTTGATGAGATCGTCCGGCTTGATGTCGCTGCATATCTCGCCATAAGTTTGACTCGTCGCGCCCTTGACGTCGGCGCCGAAACCGAGCGCGGATCCCTGCTTGCGCTTGGCGACGATCTTGTCAAGTCCCACGAACGCACCTCCGCAGATGAACAAAATGTTGGTAGTGTCGATCTGAATGCACTCCTGCTGAGGATGCTTGCGACCGCCCTGCGGCGGCACGCTGGCGACGGTGCTTTCAAGAATTTTGAGCAGCGCCTGTTGAACGCCCTCGCCCGATACGTCGCGGGTGATGGACATATTCTCGCCCTTTTTGGCGAGTTTGTCGACCTCGTCGATGTAGATGATGCCGACCTGTGCCTTCTCGATGTCGTAATCCGCCTTTTGAATGAGTTTGAGCAGGATGTTCTCGACATCCTCGCCGACATAGCCCGCTTCCGTCAAGGAGGTGGCGTCTACGACGACAAACGGTACGTCGAGGATCTTGGCGAGCGTTGCGGCAAGCATGGTCTTTCCGCAGCCGGTGGGACCGAGCAGCAGTACGTTGCTCTTTTCCATCTCCACTTCCCTGTCGGAGCAGCCGATGCGCTTGTAGTGGTTGTAGACCGCGACGGAAAGCACCTTTTTCGCCTGCTCCTGTCCTACGATATATTCGTCCAACTTTTGCTTGATCTCTTTGGGCGTGGGCACGGAGACGGCGACCTTGGCGGGCTTGTCCGTCTTGCGGTCGGCAAGACGCGCGTGGCACTCCTCGATGCACCTATCGCAGATGTAGACGCTGCCGTCGGCGGTATAGAGCTGATCGACTTCGTCGACCGATCTGCCGCAAAATGAGCAATGTGTATTCTTATCTGCCATCAATTCCTCATCTCTTGTAGAATATTTTGTCTATCAAGCCGTATTCGAGCGCCTCTTCTGCGGACAGATAGTTGTCCCTGTCCGTATCCGCCATGACCTTTTCAAAGGGCTGCCCGCAATTTTCCGCGAGTATGCGCGCCATCTTCTCCTTGGTGCGCTGGATGTGGTTGGCGACGATGACGATATCCGACGCCTGTCCCTGCGCTCCGCCAAGCGGTTGGTGGATCATGATCTCGCTGTTGGGCAGAGCGAATCTCTTGCCCTTTGCGCCCGACGAGAGCAAAAACGCGCCCATGCTCGCCGCCATGCCGACGCATATCGTATTGACGTCGCACTTGACATAATTCATAGTGTCGTAGATCGCTAGTCCCGCGCTGACGCTGCCGCCGGGGCTGTTGATATACAGACTGATATCCTTGTCGGCGTCCTTCGCCTCGAGGAAGATGAGCTGCGCTACTACGCTGTCGGCGGATTGATCGTTGATCTCACCCGTCAAAAATATGATCCTGTCCTCAAGCAGTCTCGAATAGATGTCATATGCCCTCTCGCCCGACTCCGTCTTGTCAATGACCGTGGGGATGAGCAGATCCTTTATGTCCTTCATGTCACTCCTTGTCCGCTTTCTTAGCGGTCTTTTTAGCCTTGGGCGCGTCTTCGCCGTCGGCTTTCTTCGCCGCCTTTTTGGCGGGCGCTTTATTTGCCTTGGCGGACGCCTCGGCGGTCGCGTTTTCGACGGTGTTGTTCTCTTTCAACAGCGCGAATACTTTCTTTGTAGTCTCTATGCTCTTCGCATAATTGACATATTCCTCCGGAACGTCGGCGATCTTTTCATAGCGGTCGCCCATCGCGCCCATCTGCTCTTTGATGAAAGCGAGTACGTCTTCGTCCGAGACGTCGACGGGACCGAGCTGTTTGATCAATTCCTGCATAACGAGCCTGTACTTGACGGCTTTGAGCGAGGAGTCGTGATATCTCTTCATCAGATCTTCCTCGGTTGAACCGGTGAACTTGTAGTAGTCGTCTATGTTCAGTCCCTGATATTGCAACTGATAGGCAAACTCTTCGATCTTGTGCCTGCTCTCGTCCTCGACCATGCACTCGGGGATGTCAACTTCGGACGCTTCGGCAATGGTGTCGACCATGGAGTTTTCAAGCTCCTGATCGGCCTCGTCGTTGTGTTTCTTCTCTATCTCGGCGCGGACGGAAGCGCGGTACTCCTCGACCGTGTCGCAACTCTCCGAGATGTCCTTGACGCTCTCGTCGTCGAGCGCAGGTACGACCTTGTGCGTCGCCTCATGCAGCGTAACCGCAAACACGGCAGCCTTGCCCGCAAGCGTCTTTTCGTGATAATCCTCGGGGAAAGTGACGTCGATGTCCTTGGACTCGCCCACTTTCATGCCGACGACCTGCTCCTCGAAGCCGGGGATGAAGGTGTGGCTTCCGATGACGAGATTTTGCTTTTCGGCGGTGCCGCCGTCAAACTTGACCCCGTCGACGCTGCCGCTGTAATCGATGACCGTCCTGTCGCCTTCCTCGACCGCTCTGTCGCCGATCGGCTCCCAGCTGCCTGCGTTATCAAGCGCGGACTTGATGCTCTCTTCGACCTCTTCGTCGGTGACCGGCTTGACGGTGCGGACGAATTTCAGCCCCTTGAACGCGCCGAGTTTGACATCGGGCCTGAGCTGAACGGTCGCCGTATATTTGAAAGTCGAGTCGCTGATCGCGTCGATGTCGATCTCTGGCGAATCGACCGGGAAGAGTTCGCTCTCCTTGTCGAGGATCTCGCCGTATGTTTTCGGCAAGATTATGTCCATCGCATCTTCGTAAAATACGCCGGCGCCGTAGACGTTCTCGATGACTCTGCGGGGCGCCTTGCCCTTGCGGAAACCCTCGATCTGGAATTTCCCCTTGTTCTTATTGTATGCCTCGTCGATCGCGGCGCGCCACTCGTCGGCGTCTACTTCGACGCTAAATTTGACCTTGTTTTTCTCCAAAAGTTCTTTGGTGTAGTTCATAAAACGACCTCTCAAAATTTATTTGCAAATAGTAGTTTAACACAATCGACCGATTTATGCAATATAATTGCAATCGAAAAATTTATAATTTATAATATATGCGACGGCGAAAACGCGCTCGATCGAAACCGTTTGCGCCACGGAGGATAAATGCCCAACGATTACGTCACTTTGAACGCCCTTTGCCGCGAGCTGAACTCTTCGCTTTCCGGAGCGAAAATAGACAAGATATATATGCCCGAGGAGGACGAGATCACGATTGCGGTGCGCGTCGCGGGCGTCAACCGTACGCTGGTCGCGTCCGCAAACGCACAAAACCCGCGAATACACTTCACCTGCCGGAAAAAGCAAAATCCCGTCAACGCGCCGTCGTTTTGTATGCTGCTGCGCAAATTTCTGACGGGCGCCGTGATCGACGGCTGCCGCATGCTCGGCGAGGACCGCATCTTCTGTTTTGATATCGCCGCGCGCAACGAACTGCGCGACGCCGTTAAATTTTCGCTGATCGCCGAGATGATGGGCAGATACAGCAACATCATGCTTGTCGACGGCGCGACGGGCGCGGTCAAGGACGCGCTCAAACAGGCGACTTTCGACACCGCGACAAAGCGCTGTCTGCTTCCCGGCGCAAAGTACGAACTGCCGCCGCAAAGCAAGATCAAATTGTCCGACAAAGCCGCCGTGCGCGCTCACGTAGCGTCGTTTGCCGGAGGCGACATTGCCGACCACATCCTGACCGGGATAGGCGGACTTGCAAAGCCTACCGCGAAAGAGGCGGTCTATCTCTCGGGGCTCGACGCGCGTGCCGAGAGGCTCGACGATGCCCAAACTGACGCTTTGACCGATATGCTGACAAGCCTCGCCGACGTCTATGATATGCCATTCTATTCTCCGTGCGTATCGCTCAAAAACGACGTGCCCGACGACTTTTTCGCGTTCCGTTACGACGGTTCGGGACTGGAGTTCCGCAAGACGGATACGTTGAGCCAAGCCGTCGACCTCTGCGTCGGCGAGCGCGACGCAGCAGAGCGCAAGCGTCTGCACGTCCGCCATCTCGTAAAGGCTTGCCGCTCGCTGACCGCCAAAACGCGCAAAAAATTGGAAAAATGCCTTGCGCGCAAACAGGACGCCGAGGGCGCGGAACGCAACCGCATATACGGCGAATTGCTGATGTCCTCGCTTCACTCGATCGCTCGCGGCGACAAGGCCGCCAAGGTCACGGACTACTACCGCGAGGACTGCCCGACCATCGAGATCCCTCTCGACCCCGCGCTTTCGCCTCAGCAAAACGCGTCGCAATACTTCAAAAAATACGCCAAGCAAAAGCGCACCGCAAAACTCATCGACGACCAGATCGCAGAGTGCCGCGATATGCTCGAATATCTGCGCGGCGTGGAAGTGTCGATCGACGCTTGCGAGACGCTCGAAGACATCGCGGAAATAGAGGGCGAATTGCAGAATGCGGGCGCGCCGAAATCGGGCAAGTCCGCCAAAGGCGCGCACAAACAAAAGCCGGCAAAGCCGCTGCTGTTTGAAATAGACGGTTTCACCGTCGCTGCGGGCAAAAACAATCTTCAAAACGACAAATTGACTTTCAAGACCGCAAACGGCGGCGACATTTGGCTGCACGCAAAGGATTCGCACGGCTCTCACGTGATAATATTCGCCGAAGGCGCAGTCGTCCCCGACGAGGTGATCGTCAAGGCTGCCGCAATCGCAGCGTACTATTCCGAAGCCGCAGGTTCGGACAAAGCGGTCGTCGACTACACCGCCAGAAAGAACGTAAAGCGCCACCCCTGCGGCAAGCCGGGAATGGTGCTTTACACCGTCTACAACTCAGTAGCGGTCAAACCGGACGCACGGAAAAACCTTGAATTGAACGGCTGACCGACGTTCGCATCGCCTCTATGACAAGCAAGACGCGCTCCTTGCGGGGCGCGTCATATCTTGTCCGTATCCACGGCGTCTCCGCCGTATTTCGAATCCAATTCTTCCAATACCTTTTTGAAATGTTCCGGAAGCGGCGCGCGGAAAGTCATTTCTTCTCCCGTCCGCGGATGAGTTATCGTCAGCTTGCAGGCGTGCAGCAGCTGCCCGTCCAGCCCAAACGCGTTCGAGCCGCCGTACGCAGGATCGCCTACAACGGGATGCCCTATGTATTTTGCGTGCACTCTTATTTGGTGAGTCCGTCCCGTCTGAAGATCGAATCGCGCCAGCGTATATTGCGGATAGCGTTTGAGTACGCAGTAATCGGTGATCGCAAGCCTGCCCGAACCGCTGCGCGAGACCGAGTACAGTTTTCGATCCTTTGCGCTGCGGTCGAGGTGGTTTTCGATCCGCCCGCCGTCGCCTTTGATCACACCGTCAAGCAGCGCGACATATGTGCGTCGCGCGGTCTTTGCGGCGATCTGTTTTTGCAGCGACAAATGAGCCTCGTCGTTTTTGGCAATGACCAAAAGTCCCGACGTATCCTTGTCGAGCCTATGTACTATTCCCGGACGGACTATGCCGTTTATGCCGCTCAGCGAATCGAGTTGGGCAAGCAGCGAATTGACGAGCGTATCGCCGTACGAACCCGGCGCGGGATGCACGACCATGCCCTGCGGTTTGTCTACGACAGCGATGTCGTCGTCCTGATAGATTATCGGAACTTCGCGTCGGGACGGATTAAGATCGAGTTTTTTCGGAGGGGGCGATATCACGGTGACGAGGACGTTAGGTTTGATCATATATCCCGCCTTGACGATCTCTTTGTCGTCGACCGTAACGCGCCCGTCGAGAATGAGATTGCGCGCATGCGACCGGGTAAATGAAGTAATGTCGGAGACGTACTCGTCAAGCCGCTTTTGCGATTTGCCGCAATAGCGAGACGAAAAGACGAGTTCTCCGCTCACTTTTCTCCTCCGTCCGCGTTCTCGGAAGTCTTTGTCGATATTGACTCGTCAACGCTCTCGGACGATGCGGCGCCGCTCTCTTCTACAGCCGATGGCAACGGAGCTTTCCCCTCCTCCTCGGCAGCGGTCACAGTCTGCGGCGTAAGCCTTCCGCCTTTGGAAAAGTCGCCCTCCCTGTACCCGAAGATCATATAGACGATAAGCATTCCGAGCGCTATCATGACAAATATGTCGGCGATGTTTCCGATCGCAAAATCTATACCGAAAAACGTACCCAAAAACGTATAATCGATGAAGTCACGCACATATCCCAGCGCGAGCCTGTCGATCAAATTGCCAAGTCCGCCCGCAAAGATGCAAAGCAGCGAATATCTGAATATCTTGGGAGTCTTGGGTCTGAAGATCAAAAGCGCAAGCACCGCCGCGATCCCTATACCGGTAAACACGGACAGCAGCGTAGTCTTACCTGAAAAAATGCCGAACGACGCGCCGTAATTGCGCGCAAGAGTTATAGAAAATATGCCTGGAGCGACCTCTATGCTGCCGCCCGGCGTATCTTCGAGGATGTCGAACGCCGCCGCTTTGGAAACAAGGTCGACCGCGAGCGCCGCCGCGGCAAACAAGATCTCGAAAATATAGACGCGGTATTTGCGTAAAAATTCAAGCATATCAGTCGTATCTGCGTTTGAGCGACGACGGCCCCTGTATGGTCACGCCCTCGGGGGTGAACAAAAACATATTGTCGTTGATGCGCTGCTGCGAGCCGCCAAGCGCATATATCGCGCCGCTGAGAAAATCGAGTACGCGCTGCGTGTCTTTTCCCGCGACGCGGCGGAAGTCGACGATGATCGCCTGTCTCGAGCGCAGCGAATCGATTATGCCGCTAACGTCCTCATACGAGCGCGGATATGTGATGATGACGTTGTGAACGTTGGCGTCATCTTTTTTGCCGAAGGCGAACAACCCCTTTTTCTTCTTTTCGTCCGTCTGCGTATATTGCATAGACAGTTCGTTGTCATAGCCGGGACGATAGACATCGCGCGGCTCGTCCTGCCTTTGCGGCGCGGGACGATAGTCGTCGCGGGGACGGTAGTCTCTGTCCGAACGCTCGCGGTCGGGTCTGTCCGAGCGGTGATCCCTGTCGGGACGATATCCGCCGGGTTCGCGTCCGTATCCGCGGTCGGAATAGTCCGAACGATCGGCATAGCCGCGGTCACGATAGCCGTCCGAACGATAACCGCGAGCGTCGCGGTCGCGGCGATCGTTGTTGGTATAATAATCGCGCTCGTCGTCGTTGTAGCGCCTTCTGTCCCTTTCGTCCATCGTACCTCCTAATTCCTTTGACCGAACAGCACTCTCCCGGGCCTGATCATATTCGAGCCTCCGTATTCGAGCGCGACCTCGTAGTCGTTAGTCATGCCGCAGGAACAATATCTTGCATGTATGTTTCCGCCCTCGACTCGTTTGAGCGCGTCGAACATTGCGGAGAATTTGCGATAGTAGCCGATCAGCGGCTGCAATTCTACGTTTGGCATCACCGACATGATGCCGTCTACCTCGATAGCCGAATATACCCTCAACCCGTCTACGAAACTTTCGAGAGTCTCAGGCTCTATGCCGCCCTTGGACAGTTCGCTGCCCATGTTGACTTCGATGAGACAATGCGCGGTAAGACCGTGCTTGACCGCCTGCTTTTGAATCTCGTCGGCGAGAGAATATCTGTCAAGCGAATGTATCAGCGCCGCCTTGTCGATGATGTACTTGACCTTGTTGGATTGGAGCTGACCGATGAGATGCCATCTAAGCAGCGACGCCGGGGTGTACTTTGTCAAAAACTCCTGGACTCTGTTCTCTCCGACGTCCGTCAGCAGACGGTTACTCTCAATAAAATCGATGAGTTCTTTAGGTTGCGTTTTGGTCGCGGCGACGATTTTCACCTCGTCCGTCCTTGCGCACTTTGCCATGGTCGCCTCGACTCTCCTTTTGAGTTCGGCGACGTTCTCTTCAACTTGTTCAAATGTCAGCATATTGACGCCTTCGAATGTCCTTTGCTATATTCTAACACACGCTCGGCGCAAAGTAAACCGACGCGCGAACAATTTTTAAGATTCAAGCATAAAATATGCCCATTGTTTATGAAATGGGCATATTTATTATAAAAATCGTATCAATTTAGAATAATTTTACCGAAATATCTCTCTCTGATCGGTCGTGAAACCGCGTAGAGACTCGCTCCTCGACTCTAAATCTGTTGACGCTGAACTCGTACGCGGTCCTTTCCTCGACTACTCCTTCGGCGATCGTCTTACTATATTTTCTGCTTTGGACTCTTCCCCGCATCGACGCCTTAGTGCCGACGCAGAGATCTTTAACGTATCGCGCGCTCCTGCCCCAGAGTATGCAAGGTATATAGTCTGACTTGTTGTACGCCCTATTGACCGCAAGCAACACGTCGCAAATCTCGCGGTTGAACGGCGTGACGCGATATACCGGCTGCTTACAGATATATCCGCACACTTCGAGACTGTTTGGATTAATTCCCTCGAGAGCCGGTCTTATCACATCGCGCGCAAACGCCGTCAGCATTAGTTTGGACTTGTCTCCGACAGTCTTATTGTGACTGCGGAACTGACCTTCCACCGTCACTTCTTCCCCCTGCCGCAGCGGCTCTCCTTCCATGAGTCTGTCCGAAACGGTCAACGGTATCACGTCTGTCAGTCCCGAAAGTCTTTTTACTTCGATCGACGTCTCGAAAAAGCTTTCGCCCAATACCTCGTGCGTGAATACGACGGGCGACGCGATCGTTCCCGTCAGCGACAGCTTGTTGTTGCTCATCATGTCGTAATTCATATTGCCTCCTTTATTGCGTGTAATTCGCCGTTTGCGTCCGTCTTGCCGTCATATATCAATTCCGACAATGTAACCGGCTCGTATCCGGCGTTTATCAATCGAGCGATTATCTTTGGCAGAGCGTCAAGGATGTGATCGCTGTTGTTGTGAAATAGTACGATAGAGCCCGCCCTTACTTTGGGGCACACTCTCTCGACGATCTCGGACGCCGAAAGACCTTTCCAATCGAGAGAATCGACGTCCCACTGCACCGTCTCAAGCCCGAGCGAACGCGCCGTAAGTACTAGTTCGTTGTCGTAATCCCCAAACGGCGGACGAAAATATTTCGGTTTTTCCCCGGTCAGATCTTCTATCTTTGCGCTGACCGATCCGAGTTCTTGCGCTATCTTTGCCGCGTCGAGTTTGGACATTTCAAGGTGGTTTTCGCTGTGATTGCCTATCTCGCATCCGCTCTCGGCGATCGCCTTGACCTCTTCCGGAAATTTGTCCACCCAAAAGCCGACAAGGAAAAACGTGCCCTTAACGCCGTATCTGTCGAGTATGTCCAAAATGCCGCGCGTCTTGTCAGCGCCCCAGGCGGCGTCGAACGTCAAGGCTATCTTTTTGTCGCTCCTTTCCACACGGTATATCGGCACTTCGCGCGTCGACGCGTTTGCGTACACGGTCGCAAAATCATCGTCGAACAGACACCCGAACGCCGCAGCGGCGGCAACAACCAGCAATACCGCGGCAACTAATGTCCTCATACGCACACAGCGGATCATCGTTCACCTCTCAATGATAACTCTTTAGCGGCGGCGAATGCTGTCGCATATTGCCGAAATACGTCTTGTTGCGACACCCCCGCCAAGCTATATTATTGCCTCGATCGGAAGGATATGTCTTTTGCGTTCTATCTTTTCTGTCTTTTCGACGCGATCCTCTCGCGCTCGCCTTGTTCGCTCGATTCGATCGGCACAATGCGCTCGACAGTCATTTTGGCGCATTTTCGCGCGCCGTTTGCGCCGTATCGCTCCGTTCGGCAAAATTCGTAGCGTTTTGTATTGACAACTTGCCGCAAATGTAATAAACTAATATAGCCGTGCTAAGTGGGGAGATAGCGGTGCCCTGTACCTGCAATCCGCTACAGCAGGACCGAATACCGACCCCGGCTTGGAGTATGGGAGGTCTGCCTTGGGCAAGTACCGTTGATACTAAGGTCTTGTGCAAGTCCGCACTGTGAACCATGTCAGGGCTTGACCGCAGCAGCATTAAGCAGACCGCGGATTGTGCCACGAGGTAGCTTTAGAGGAGGCAACTGTCCCTGTTACGCTCCGGTGCTTCTTGTCAAAGTCGGTTGC
>CALWKU010000079.1 GCA_944381345.1 uncultured Christensenellaceae bacterium | reverse complement strand
CCATAGCGGCGGCGAAGAAGATCTTGTCCACCTGCTCCTGCGTGTAGGTCGCAAATTTTGCCTGCGCAGCCCTCACCTCGGCGAGTTTGTCGAGCAAGGTCTGTTCGTCGTTGACAAATTCTACCATGTTGATATATCTCCTTAAAATTTATTATCCGTTTATCTCTCCCCCTTTATTCCGACCGCGTCCGACTGCGTTCACGATCGGCTTGACCTGACCGCTCGCAGCTCTCACCTTGCCTCGCGTCAAACTTCGCATTTCACGCACTCGTCCGAAACTGTTTAGGTCCGCCCTGCATTTGTAGGGGAGTCGAGCTGCAAATTAATAGGTTGTTAAAAAATTCACAACTCTTGCCATATATTATATTTGCTCTCCGCGGCGTTGTCAACCGTTTTTCACCACAATTTGACAAATTTTTAACAATATCCTCAAACCGTCCGAAATCGTTGCATAATTTCAGCGCTATTAGGTGTAAATGACCGCGTTTTGTCCTTCTGATCCCGGCACCGCGCTTTCGTCTATATGCTCGCGCGACCCGATGTACTCTGCAATGCGCCCGCTGCCGTCTGTCTTGTCGTCTCGATTCCGCCCCGTCCGACGGCGCCTCTTTAAGCCGCCGCCACCGACCTTATCGTCTCATTTGCAACAAACAGCCGCCGTTTGAACACTTTTCGTAAAAATAGTTCGTTAGCTTTTTACGCGGAATGTCTTTTTTAGAAGTCAAAGAAAAACCCGCCTACCCCGTCACCGGCGACGATATGCCGCCAACGGGGATTATGCGGATGCGGTTGGGGACGCATATGATCGCGCCTCCGTCGCCGTCCAGCGCGGGCATATAGGTGCAATCTTTGGAGACGGAGCAATCGGCGTCCGTCATCTTGACGCTGCGGCGTTCGAGGTCGACAAAGCAAGTATTGACGCCGTCGTCCGTGGTCAGCGTGATGTAAACTCCGCCGTCGTTCTTTTCGATCGAAACGCGGTCGAGGTATCCGTCCTCGACATCCAAGCCGCCGTCGAATTCGTAGGTCAGCACGCGCGCGCCGTCGTAGGTTATCTCGAAACCCGTCAAATCTTCCTCTTTCGGGAGCAAAAACACAAGCAGCAATACGATTGAGACAACGGCGATCAGCACATAGACGATGATGTCGGCACGCTTAAAAAATTTGCCGCCTCGCACCCTCGAAAACGCCTTGCCGCTCATCCCCTCACCTCGGCGTATCCTCGCAGATTTTCACCGCTTAAATTTGTATATATCGTAGGCTCATTTGTTTCGTATATCAACACATATCTGTAATTTTTCAATTTTGTCGCAAAGTCGGATGCCTCGCCCCCTGCCATGCCCATCACACACATCGCGGTCGTGTATGCGTCGCACAAAGCCGCCGACGGACCGAACAGACTCGCGGTCACTACGCCCGTGTCGTACGGTACGCCGTCCTTGCCTATGATGTGCGAATAGGTGCGCCCGCCGACGATATAGGAGTTGCGGTAGTTGCCGCTGGTCGAGACGGCTACGTCGCGGCAATAGTGGCGGAAGTAGTGCCCGCCGTTGTAGGGATCTATGACGGACACGTCGAACAGCCCCTCTTTGCCGCTGGTCATGCGGGCTGCGTTGGCGAGCATCACGAGACTGCTGCCTCCGACGGAGACATAGCCGAACTCAAAGCCGTTCTCTTTCAGCAGCGCGGCGACCTCGTCCGCGGCGACACCCTTGCCTATCCCGCCCAATTCGAGCGCGAGCGTATATTCGACGCCGTCGACCGTGACAAAGCCGTCCTCGGGCTTGACCACATAAAAGCCGCTCCCGTCCTCTTCGAGAGTTACGCCGTCGAACTTTTCGGCGAGCTCCGCAAACGCGGTCACATACTTTTGCTCGGGCAGCTGCGAGTGCGGATCGGCGCGGTCGTACTCCTTGGAGGGCGCGTATGCGCCGTTCAAAAATCTGTCCGTAAACCCCCACAGATCGAGCGAACGCGCGGTCGCCGGGTTGAACGCGCCGTCTGTCTCGGCATATACTCGCAAGCAAAGTTTTACCGCCTCGTACGCACGCACGTCCACCTCGACTCTTTCCCCCGGAGCTGCGGCGTTAAAGCGCGCGACCGCGCCCTCGTCGGGAGCTGAATAGCAACTCAGCGAAGTCTCCGCCGCCGCAAGCGACGGCAATATCTTTTCGCTCCACAACACGGTGAGACGCTCCTTTTCGTCCTCGCTTGCGACATAGACGTTGACCGACGTCTCGCAATCGAAATACGCGTAAGTCGTCAGCGTGACAGGGATGTATCCGCTCACATCCGTCCCGTCCACATAGTAGGCGCAGCCCGCCGCGGACAACACCGCGACAAGCACGACGACAATCAAAGCCGAGCGCAATACCGCTTTCTTCATAATATCATTATAACAAATAGCGACCCACACTTCAAGTTTTGTCAGACACAACTTGCGCAAGCGCGAAAAACGGCAAAAAATTGTCGCAAAAAGTCTTGTCCGGCGATTGATTTTTGAGCGGCGATACGCTATCATATTACTGTAAAAATTTTCATGCGTTGCCGCGCCAAACGGCAGAGGAATGTTTCGTTTTATGGACAAAATCGGTTTTGACAGCAAAAAGTACCTGACTATGCAATCCGAGTGCATCGACAAGCGCATCAAGGAATTCGGCGGCAAGCTATATCTTGAATTCGGAGGAAAATTGTTCGACGACTTCCACGCGTCACGCGTTCTGCCCGGCTTTGCTCCCGACAACAAGATAATCATGCTGCAGGAACTCAAAGACAAAGCCGAGATCGTCATCGTCATCAACAGCAACGACATCGCCGCCAACAAACTGCGCGCAGACCTCGGTATAACCTATGACGAGGACGTGCTGAGGCTGATCGACGTGTTCCGCAGCAAGGATCTTTATGTGGGAAGCGTAGTGCTTTCACAGTTCGACGAAAAGAACGTCAAAGCTATCGCTTTCAAACACAGGCTTGAAAAATTGGGACTCAAAGTCTATCGCCACTACCACATTGACGGCTATCCTCACAACATCTCCCATATCGTCAGCGACGAGGGCTATGGCAAGAACGAATATATCGAGACGACCAAGCAGCTCGTCGTGATCACCGCTCCGGGACCGGGCAGCGGGAAAATGGCGACTTGTCTTTCGCAGCTCTATCACGATTACAAACGCGGCATCAAGGCGGGATACGCAAAATACGAGACTTTCCCCGTTTGGAATCTGCCGCTCGACCACCCCGTGAACATCGCCTATGAGGCGGCGACCGCCGATCTCAACGACGTCAACATGATCGACCCGTACCATTTGAGTTCGTACGGCAAAGTCGCGGTCAACTACAACCGCGACATAGAGATCTTCCCCGTACTCAACGCGCTGTTTGAAAAGCTGATGGGGCACTCCCCTTACAAGTCTCCGACAGATATGGGCGTCAATATGGCGGGGTACGCGATCTGCGACGACGAGGTTTGCTGCGAGGCGAGCAAACAGGAGATCATACGCCGCTACTATAAGGCAATCGTCGCCCAACGCCGCGGCAAAAACAACGACGTCGAGGTCGGGAAGATTGCTCTCATTATGGACAAATTGGGATTGACTACCGAGTATCGCCACGTGGTTACCCCGGCTTTGGAATGCGAAAAACGCACCGGTACTCCCGCCGCCGCGATCGAACTGCCGGACGGCAAAATCATCACCGGAAAGACGTCGTCACTGTTCGGCTGTTCTTCGGCAATGCTGCTCAACGCGCTCAAAGAACTTGCGCACATCGACGACGACATCAATTTGCTGTCCCCGATCGCGATCGAGCCTATCCAAGAACTCAAAACCGGCTTGCTGGGCAGCCGCAACCCGAGGCTGCACACAGACGAGGTGCTGATCGCGCTGTCCATATCCGCGGCGACCAACGACGTAGCCAAAAAGGCGCTCAAACAAGTGCGCAAATTACAGGGCTGTCAAGTGCATACCACCGTTATCCTCTCCCCCGTCGACGAGACGATCTTCCGCAAGCTGGGCGTCGAGGTGACCAGCGAGCCCATATATTCGACAAAGCAGCTCTATCACAAGGCGAAGTGACAGCATAAGCATACAAAACGGGCGCGCCTTGCGGGGTGCGCTGTTTTTATTGCTAAAATGCCGTTTGCAATCGCCTCAAACGCCGTCTTTGCCAAAATGCGAATATTATACTTTCTCCTCAGCGCCTGTAAATACTTTGTGCTTTTTGCTCACATTCAAAATTTTATTTTGACGTTTTCGTCTTAATTTTGCCGCCGTTTTTGAGCCGCTCTGGACAGACTAACGTCAAATTTGCGGCGCTTTTTGGCAAACCTATCGTCAAATTCGTTGAAAACGCTTGTAAATGTTAAACTTTTCCGACTTTCAAAAACCCGCGCTCACCGCAAAGCCCGCAAATACCGCAAAAATATCCGCGCCGCAAATTCTCGACGCGGAAATTTTGCAATATACGGCGGTCGCCGCCAAATTATTTCTTGAAGTATCTGTTGTACAGTCCCTGGAAACCGCAGCCGTGGCGAGCCTCGTCCTTCGCCATCTCGTGGACGGTGTCGTGGACGGCGTCATAGCCGAGTTCTTTGGCGCGCTTGGCAATCTTCATCTTGCCCGAGCAAGCGCCGTTCTCCGCCTCCATGCGCATCTTGACGTTGGTCGCGGTATCCGCGGTCAGCACTTCACCCAAAAGCTCCGCAAACTTGGCGGCGTGTTCCGCCTCCTCGAACGCATATCTCTTGAACGCCTCGGCGATCTCAGGGTAGCCCTCGCGCTCCGCCTGTCTGCTCATGGCGAGATACATACCGACCTCGGAACACTCGCCGTTGAAGTTTTCGCGCAAGCCCTGCACAACCTCTTCGTCAAGACCCTTGGCGACGCCGACCCTGTGTTCGTCAGCCCAGGACAACTCCTCGCTCATCTTCTCGAACTTGCTCGCCGGAGCGCCGCAGATGGGGCACTTTTCGGGCGGATTGTCGCCCTCGTGAACATAACCGCAAATGGTGCAAACATACTTTGCCATAATGATATCCTCCGATAATTTTGTGATCGCCTTGCGATCCTGTTTACTTGTTTGTTCGGCAATCGGGACACACGTCGGTGAACACCAGCGACCAGCCTTGATAGCCGCGCTTGCCGCATTCTCTCTCCAAAAGCGCCACTATGTCCTCGTCCGTCTCGCAATCGCTGACCTTGCCGCAGACGGGACATACGGTGTGAAAGTGAGGAGATATATCCGCGTCATACCTGTCCTTGCCCTGCGCGACGTTGATCTTGATCGCCCTGCCCTGCTCGACAAGAGCCTCCAGATTACGATAGACGGTGGCAAGCCCTATGCCGGGCATCTTTTCCCTGCACCGCGCATAGACCCAGTCTGCGCTCGGGTGAATCTTGGTGGACTTGAGCGCCTGATAAATTGTCTCGCGTTGTACCGAATAATTGCCTGCCATATCTCTGTGTTGATATCATTATATCAAAGCAAATCGAGCCTGTCAAGCAAATTTGAGAATAATTCTCATTTTATTTGCACCAAATTACTCTTCGATATCGTCCCATTTCCGGCGCGCTTGACGGCGTCCGACTACGTCTACAAACCGCAGCTTTTTACAGTGATATCCGCTTGTATTTCCGCAAAGACAGCGGCAAAAATGCGGCAATCGCCGCCGCGCAAAGCGCGAGTTGCGCCCAATAAGGGTATTCCCTGAACCCGGCTAACGAGAACGCGACGCCGAAGAGAGGAATTTGCAGTAGCATCGTCGGACCGTCGGGGACGAAGTACTCGAGCGTTGCGGCAATCGCGACGAACAGCGCGGCAACGCAGAAAAATATCAACGCTCCGACGAACGCGCGTGAGCGGCGCGAGATTGTCGCGGCAAGAAAACCGCCCAAATAGCACGCCGCACCGAGGGCGAGCGCCGCCAAAAATTGAGCAAAAAAGAGCTCGTGAACGCTGCCGAACGAAGGGGCGGCGCCGTAAACGTAAAAATAGGCGATACCGCGCGACGCCGCCAAAATCGAGCGCATCGCAAACGCGACGACGGTCAACACAGTCAGCGCGGCCGCATCGAACGCAAAGCCTGCGGCGAGCATCTCGCCGCGTGAACGATCGCCGAGCGTGAGCATTTTGATTTGCGGCGAGCACATCTCCGACATTCGCCACGCCCCTCTCATCGCGCATATGAACGCAATAGCAGCAATGACGCTGCCGAACATGAAATAGACGCATTCATTCTGCCCGTAATCGGAATAGTCGTCGGAAAGCGTTACCAATTCGATATATTGGCTTGCGTCCGTGCCGGTTGCGAGACAACGCTCAATCATCGCCTTACGAAAGAGAAGATCCGCATAAACCGCCTCATCCACGGGCGGCGACGGCGCGGCGAGTTGCCGCTCTATATCGGCGAGCTGCTCCCGATACTCCTCGGCTGTCGTCCGAGACGGATCACCGACACCGATCAGATTGCTGCACAGCACGACTATCACAATCATTATCAACACGGAGACCAAAAATACAAAAATCGAAAGCGGCCTCGTATGAAGTCTGATATCGACCGCCGCAGCGGCGCAAAACCCGCCCTTCACAGCGTTTTCCTCCCGAACGCAAATCTCGAAACGCCCAACGCAATCGCCGCCGCGAGCGCATGCGCGCCGATCATGATGATCTCATCCGACGCGGGCGCAAGTTGAAATATACAGGTAAGGCCATAAAACGGCATCCATGAAAAGTCATACTTGATCCCCTCTTCCTCCGGTACAATCGACAGCACGGCAATCGAGACGAAGATTGAGAGCAAGACAATCGCGCACGACACCGCGACACCAGCCACGGAATCGCCCGAAATACAGGTGCCGAGCTCCACCAAAGCCGTCGCCGACCATGCGACGACGAGCATCGCCGCCGAATCCGCCGCCCATTGCGCAAAGACGGATATGGCGTACACCTTGCCGAGCAGTATGTCCTTGACGAGGAACATCGCGTCAGGCGCACACAACGCCGAGACCAGACCGGCGAGCGAAAACACCATCGGCAGCGCCGACGACGCGACCAACGCCGCACCCGTCTTGCCTCCCCAAAGCGCCGCGCGCGATTTCCCGGTCAAAAACTCCGTCCTCAAGACGCCGTTTTTTGCTCCCGGCAAAAACCACGCGGTCAGCACTATCGGCAAAACCATGCTTGCGAACAAGCCGACGAAAAACAGCACCTGCAGCCAATAGGCGCCGCCGTTTTCCGCGCCGTAGCTGTCGTGATAATATTGCGTAGTGTTAGTGTTCGATTGAAGATAGAAACGATATTCGGCAATCTCCATCTCGAGCAACGTCTTTTCGCTTTGAGACAAATCGTCACGTTCATAAATTTTGAGGCATTCGTCGATCAAATATTGATAGTATTCGGAATACGGCACGTCTTCGCCACCGAGAAGTATCGTTTCGCTCTTTTGCGCGCCGACTTCCGCCCCCGCCGTCGAGACGGCAAGTCCCACAATCGTCCCGAGCAGCATCAACGCGATCGCCGCCGCGCATATAACGAGAAGTTTGCTCTTGGCGAATCTCGAATAGGCGGTGACAAAGACCTCTTTCATCTGACGTCACCGCTCGACGAGACCGCCGACAAAAATTCTCTTTCGAGGTCGACCGACGACAGGTCGTCAAAATTACGTTTGATCGTGCCGCCGTCGAGGATTGCCGCGCTGTCGCACACATTTTTGAGTTCGGCGATGATATGTCCCGAAATCAGCACCGTACAACCGTCCGCGGCAAGCGCCTTGATCACGTCTTCGAACAGCTTTACGCTGACGGGATCGACGTTGACAAACGGCTCGTCGAGGATGAGTACGCGCGGCCGCTTGAGCAGCGCGAACGCAAAATAGAGCCTTTGTTTCATACCTTGGGAATAGTCCTTGACCTTGACGGTCGCACTCGACGCTATGCCTGCGACGCGCAGCACTTCGCCCACTCTTTCCTTTGGCACACCATCGCAGAGGACTCGCATCAATTCCAGATTGTCGTAACCGCTGAGTCCGCCGTAAAATGCGGGCGCCTCGATCATTGCGCCGACGCCTTTTGGCGCCTTGCCCGGCTTGACGGAGTCGCCGTCGATCTCTACGCTTCCGCCGTCGGGAATGACAAGGCCGCAAACGATCTTCATCAACGTACTCTTGCCCTCGCCGTTGAGCCCGAGCAGACCGCATATCCTGCCGTCGCCGACGACGAGGTCGACTCCTTTGAGTACGCGCTTTTTCCCAAAAGATTTTTCGATGCCCGAGAGTTTCAGCATGATTAACCGCCCTATTGAATTACCTGTATTATACCATGCGATAAGCCGCAAAGTCAATAGCGAAAACCGGCGACTTTCGCCTCTCAAACAAATCCGCCGCCTTTCGGCGACGAATCAAAGATTGACGTTCAAGCCTTTCTCGTCTCAAAGACCGCGACCGAACAGGGCGGCAGGTCAAAGACTTTTTTGCCCGTCAGGAGATCGGTCGAATCGGCGTATTCGCCGAGCGGTCTGCACTCGCCAAAGTTGTTGGCGACGACGGTCAATTGTTTGACGCGCGCGGTACGAACGACGATCAAGAGCCCGTCCTTTTCAAAGACATCGACGTCGCCCGTGACCTGCGGCTTGTGCGCCGATCTGATCGCGGCGAGCCGCCTGTAAAACGCGAGCATATCCTCGTCGGCGTCGTCCCATGCCATCGGCATGCGGTTGAGCGGATCCTCATAGCCTTGCATCGCTATCTCGTCGCCATAGTATATCGAAGGAATGCCGGGAAGCATGAATTGCAATGTCGCGGCGAGGCGCAAGCGCGCTTTGGCGTCGTCCAAGACAACGCCGTCGAGGCGCAATTGCGCCCTCTCTTCTTTTGTCAAAGCGGACGCGTCGAAATCGGCGAGCGCATTGAGCGCGCGCACGGTATCATGCGTGCCGATCAGCGTCATGCTGCAATCGAGCGATCGTTTCGGATAGTGATTGCAGATTACCTTGACGGCGTCGCAGAACGCGTCGACGTCACCGCCCTTAGCGTAAGCGAGAATGGCGTCCTTGAAGGGATAGTTCATCACTCCGTCGAGTTCTCCGCCCAACAGATAGTGGCGGCGCTTGCCGTAGCTTATCTTGTTGGACGCATCCTCCCAAACCTCGCCGATCACGGTGGCGTCGGGATCGACGCTCTTGATCGCGCGGCGGATGTCGCGCACTGTCTTTTCGGGCAATTCGTCGACGACGTCGAGACGCCAACCTTTGACGCCCATGCCCGTCCACTTTTTGATGACGCCGCCCTTGTGCAAGATGAGTTTGCGCCAGCCTTCAGCGTCCTTGTTGACCGTCGGGCATACGGTCACGCCCCACCAACTGTCGTAGCTGTCGAAACCGTGAAAACGATACCAATCGCGGTATTTGCTCTTTTCGGACTGATAGGCGCCAACGGCGTCGTAATTCCCGAACTTATTGAAGTAGCGGCTGTCCGCGCCGGTGTGGTTGAACACGCCGTCCAGCATGATCGAGATGCCCATCCCGCCCGCCTTTTCGATCAGCTCGCAAAACTTGTCCTCTGTGCCGAGATAGGAGTCTATTTTGAGATAGTCCCCCGTGTCATAGCGGTGGTTGGAAGGCGATTCGAATATAGGCGACAGATAGACGACGTTTACGCAAAGCGACTTGAAATAGTCCAGCTTGTCGATGACGCCCTGCAAATTGCCGCCGTAAAAATCGTTGGCGCGGTACACTCCGTCGGGATCTCGGAGAGTGAGCGGCTCGTCCCATTTTTTTGCGACGCCGTGGGGCACGATGTCGGGGTCGTCCCCTTTGCAAAATCTGTCTATAAATACGTGATAGATGACGCCGCCCTTAAACTCCGCGGGCGTGCGGTACGCCTTGGAAAAGACGGTGAGCTGATAGTCGTCCGTCTCGCTCTTGCGCTTGAAAAAGATGCCGAGCTCCGTATCTATCTCGAACCGATACCAATACAGCCCCGGCTTGTCGACGCGGACGCTGCCGCAAAAACGGCTTATGCCGTCGCGCTTGTCTATGTAGGAAAGCGGCGAGACGACGAGGCTGTCGCCGTCGTCGTCCGCAATGATCACATTGATGCGGTTGACGAAAACTCCGTCTTTGCAAAAGACGGTGAACGTGACCTTCGCGCCCGCCTGCACCGCCCCGAAGGGCGACTTGCACTGCTCGGAATTTTCGTCGTATCTTATCTGCATCTTATTTGCTCTTTTTTGCCGTCATGCGCACGGGCTTGAGATTCCATATCCTGTCGGCGTACTCCTTGACGCTGCGGTCGGACGAGAAGAAACCGGACTCCGCGGTGTTCATCAAAGACATCCTTCCCCAACGTTCGCGGTCGGAATATGCCTTGTCCAGCCTGTCCTGCGCGTCGCAGTAGGATTGGAAGTCGGCAAGCACTTTGTAGGGATCGGCGCCGCCGCTGCCAACGGTCAGACTGTCGGCGATCTCGCCGAAATTGACGCCCGCGATGCCCGAATGCAGTCCGTCGATGACCGCCTTTATGCGCGCGTTGTGATGGTAGTACGACGTCGGCTCATAGCCGTTTTTGGACAGCTCCTCGACCTCGCTTGCAAGCAAGCCGAAGATGAAAATGTTCTCGTCGCCGACGGCGTTGTGTATCTCTATGTTGGCGCCGTCCATCGTGCCGATGGTTACCGCGCCGTTGATCATGAACTTCATGTTGCCGGTACCGGACGCCTCTTTGCCCGCAACGGAGATCTGCTCGGACACATCTGACGCGGGCATAATCAGTTCCGCGAGAGAGACGCGGTAGTTTTCGAGAAATACGACCTTGAGCTTGCCGTTGACCTGCGGATCATTGTTGATCAAATTGCCGAGTTGGCATATCAGACGGATAATCTGCTTCGCCATATAGTAGCTCGGCGCCGCCTTCGCGCCGAAGATGTAGGTGCGTGGGTTGATGTCGAGCGACGGATTTGCTTTGAGCGCGTAGTAGGTGTCGAGGATGTGCAGCGCGTTGAGCAATTGACGCTTGTACTCGTGCAGTCTCTTGACCTGGACGTCGAACACGGAATCGGGATCGACGACAACGCCGTTCGCCCGCTTGATGTACTCGGCGAGCCTGAGCTTGTTGCGTCTTTTGATTTCGAGCCACTTGTCAAGCACGTCCCTCTTGCCCTTGAACTTTTCGAGCGCTTTGAGCTTGTCGGCGTCCTTCATAAAACCGTCGCCGATCAGCTCGGTGATGAATGCGGCGAGTTCGGGATTCGCTTGTGCAAGCCACCTGCGGTAGGTGATGCCGTTGGTGACGTTGGTAAAAACGCCCGGGTGCATCTTGTAATAGTCGTTGAACACGTCGTTCTTGAGGATCTCGGAGTGAAGCTCGGAGACGCCGTTGACGGTGTGCGACGCGGCAAGACACATATTCGCCATCTTGATCTGATTGTGAGAAAGCACCGCGTTATAGGCGACCTTATTCCAATCATTGGGATAGAAAGACCAAAGCTCGTTGCAGAAACGCTGATTGATCTCGCAGACGATCTGATAGATGCGCGGCAAAAGCTGCTTGAAGATGCCCTCGGGCCACTTTTCGAGCGCCTCCGCCATGACCGTGTGGTTGGTGTACGAGATCGTGCGCCTGACGATGCTCCACGCGTCGTCCCAGCTGTAACCGTACTCGTCGAGCAGCAATCTCATCAGTTCGGGGATGCACAGCGTGGGGTGCGTATCGTTGATGTGAATCGCTACCTTGTCGGGCAAATTGTCCAGCGTGCCGTAATCGCGCAGATGAGTTTTGATGATGGACTGGATCGACGCGGACACGAAAAAGTACTGCTGTTTGAGACGCAGCATCTTGCCCTCGATGTGGTGGTCGGCGGGATAAAGCACCTTGCAGATCGATTCGGCGAGAGCCTTGTTCTGCAACGACTTGACATATTGCCCCTGAGCGAACAGGTTCATGTCAAAGTCGACAGGAGCCTTGGCGGACCACAGCCTGAGTTTGTTGACCGCAGGCACGTGATAGCCGCTGATGTTCATATCGTAAGGCACTGCCTCGACGACGTCGCAGTCCTTGTAGTCTATGTAAAGTCTGCCGTTGTCCCAATGTTGGTCCACGGTGCCGCCGAAACGCACCTCAAAGGTGTCCTCCGCTCGCGGAGCGAGCCAGACGTCGCCGTTTTCGAGCCACTCGTCGGGCATCTCTATCTGCCATCCGTCGGCGATCTTCTGCTTGAAAATGCCGTAATCGTATCTGATCGAAAAACCGCTTGCCACGTAGTCGAGATTAGTCAACGACTCCATGTAAGCCGCCGCCAATCTGCCAAGACCGCCGTTGCCGAGACCAGCGTCCGGCTCAATCGTGTACAATTCGTCCATGGACACGCCGAGAGGCTTGACCGCCTCGGCGAAAATATCTGTCATGCCGAGGTTGAACAGGTGATTTTTGAGCGACCTGCCCAACAAAAACTCCATCGACATATAATAGACCTGCTTGGTCTTTTGTTCCTTGCGCTTGCGTTTGAATTCCAACCGCATCTCGGTCAAAATGTCTCTGACCGTCATGCAAACCGCCTTATAGACTTGCGTCTTGCTTGCCTCGGCAAGCGGTACGCCGAAATATGTCTGCGCCTTGATCTCCAGGATCTGTTTGACGCGCGTGACGTCGTATTCTCTCTCCATATACTCTCCCGTTGTCAAAATTCTAAGGCTTGCGTCCCACAAGCCTTATCTATGCAATTATACACTTTTTTTATATTTTTGCAAAGCGTTTTCGCGGTATTGCGAAATGTTCCGCAATACCGCGAAATTTGCGTATCATTGCTTACAGGCGATCGTACAGCTCCTCATACCTCTCCGAGATGTTGTCCCACGAGAAGTCGGCGTCCATCGCGTTGGCGATCAGCTTTTTCCAATCGTCCTTGTAGTCGTAATACAGCCCGACCGCACGCTCGATCGCATAGAGCATATCGTGCGCGTTGTAGCTGTAGAAGGTGAAGCCGTTGCCCTGCCCCGTCGCGCCGTTGTACGGAACGACCGTATCTTTGAGCCCGCCCGTCTCGCGGACGATGGGCGCCGCGCCGTAGCGCATCGCTATCATTTGGCTCAGCCCGCACGGCTCGAACTTACTGGGCATGAGGAACATATCGGAAGCGGCGTATATCTTGCTCGCCATATCGCTCGAAAAGTTGATGATCGCGCGCAGCTTTTCGGGATACTTGCGCTGCATATCTTTGAGCATTGACTCATACTTCCAATCGCCCGTGCCGAGTACGACCATCTGTATGCCCTTGGCGAGGATGTCGTCGAATACTGTGCGGATGAGATCAAGCCCCTTTTGCTCGGTCAGCCTGCCGACCATGCCGATCATCGCAACCGACGGCTTGACGGGCAATCCGAGCAGCTGCTGCAAGCCCGTCTTATTTTGATACTTCTCCGAGACGGTCGACTTGTCGTAATTTTTGAACAGAGCCTTGTCCGTCGCCGGATCGTTGCGCTCGGTGTCTATGCCGTTGATGATGCCGCTCAGCTTGTAGCGGCGGGCGTTGAGAATATCCTGCAATCCGAAACTGTAATAGGGATCGAGTATCTCCTTGGCATAGGTCGGAGAGACCGTAGTCACGCGGTTGGCGCACTCGATGCCGCCCTTCATGAAGTTGGCGCAGTTCTGGTAAGTGACGAGCGACCGCCTGTCCGAAGGCAGACCGACGATGTCGTTGATGATGTCCTCGCCGTATTTGCCCTGGAATTCGATGTTGTGGATCGTGAACACCGTACGCGCCGTGCGGCAGAAGTCGGAGCCGCGGTAATAGGTGTCGAGATAGACGGGCGTGAGCCCCGTCTGCCAATCATTGCAGTGAATGATGTCGGGCTTGAAGTTCATGATCGGCAGCGCTTCGAGGACCGCGCGCGAGAAGTACGCGAACCTCTCCGCGTCGTCATAGTGTCCGTACAGACCGTTGCGCTTGAAGTAATACTCGTTGTCGATGAAGTAGTACCTGACGCCGTCGTACATATGCGTGAACACGCCGCAATATTGATAGCGCCACGCGAGCGACACATAGCAGCAACCCAAATATTGCATCGTGCGGCGGAATTCGCCGGGGATATTGAAATAGAGCGGCAACACGACGCGCACGTCGTAGCCCCTGCGTACGAGCGCCTTTGGCAGCGCCGCGGCGACCTCGCCCAAACCTCCCGTCTTTACGAACGGAGACGCCTCGGAGGTGACGAACAATATCTTCTTCTTTGCGGGCGCCGCCTCGGGAGCGGACTCCTGCGCAGGCTCCTGCGCGGATTTTCCCTCGACTTTTTCGGTTTTCTCCTCGACCTTTGCGGTTTTTTGCTCTTTCTTTTCCGCCTCGGACTTTGCCTCTTTGACCGGTTTTTTCGCCTTTCCCTCTACCTTGGCGGGCTTTTCCGCCTTTTCCTCGACGGGTTTTTCCGCCTTGGGCAGCGCCGTCTTAGCCGGCTTTGCCGCCCTCTTCTCTTGGGCTGCCTTTACCGCGTCGTCGAGTTTGATCCCGACTTTTTCCGCGGTCTGCGCAGGCTTCTTTTCGGGTTTTGCGACAGACTTTGCCGCAGCTTTCTTTGCCATGTTTCCTCCCTCAGACCGTCTTGTTTTTGACGATGACGACCGGATAGTTCTCCGAACCGCTGATCGTCTTGTCCTCCGTCACGGTCACGTCCTTGTCGGTGATCGTATAGCGCAGCTCCGAATACTTCATGATGCGCCCGTTTTCCATGACGATGGAATTGCTTATGTACGCGCCCTCCTCCACGACGACGCCGCGGAAGAGAATGCTGTTCTCCACCCTGCCGTTGATCTCGCAGCCGTCCGCGATCAGCGAATTGCGCACGCTGGCGCCCGCGCCGTACTTGGTCGGGACGGAGTCTTTGACCTTTGTGAAGATCTTGCCGCAGCGGTAGAACAGATCGTTGCGGATGTCGGTGTCGAGGATGCGCATGCTCTCGGTATAATACGACTTTACGTCGTCTATAATCGCCGCATATCCGTCGACGTGATACGCATAAATGCCCAGCTTACCGACGTTTTGTTGTATTATATGCTTTTCAAAATCGGTGTAACCGCGCTCGTAGCTGTCGGTGATCAGCGAGATCAACAGCTCCTTTTTGAGCAGATAGATGTTGAGCCCGACCTCGGCGATATCCTCGCTGAGCGTAGACGTGATGCGTGTGCCGACGACTTTGCCGTCCTTGTCCGTATCGACCAATACGCGGCGGGAGGACGTCGAATGGGACGAATAGGTCAGCATCGTGATGTCCGCGCCGGACGCGACGTGCTTTTCGTACACGTCCTCGAAGTCGAGGTTGGTCGCTATGTTGCTGTTTGTCAGTACGACATAGTCCTCGGTCGCCTTTTCAATGTAATCGAGGATGCCGTAAAGCGCCTCGATCTTGCCCTTGAACATTGTGCGCGAGGTGTTGGATGCATATGGCGGAAACACCGCTATGCCGCTGTTCTTGCGGTTGAGATCCCAATCTCTGCCCATCCTGATGTGATCCATCAGCGAGGAGTAGTTGTTGCGCGTGACGATGCCGATCGTCGTGATGTTGCTGTTTACGAGGTTGGACAAGGTAAAGTCTATGAACCTGTATCTGCCGCAGAACGGCAGCGACGCCGTCGTGCGGTGTATGGTCAATTCGTTGAGCTTGGTCTCGTTGTCGCTAGCGAACACTATACTCATCATTTCGTTGTTCATATCGTCCTCCTCAATCCACCATGGCGGCTACCGGCACCACCGTGCCTTTTTTGACTACCGCGCCGGGGCCGACGACGGTGATCTTGACATCTTCGACGGGGATGCCGTCCTGCGCCTCGCCGACGACCGCACCTTCTTCGATGATCGCGCCGTCGCCCACTATCGCATAGTAGACCTTCGCTCCCTCTTTTACGACCGCGCCCGGCATGATGTTGCTGTCCTCGACGATCGCGCCGCGCTGCACTTCGACGCGCGATGAGATCACGCTGTTGCGTATCGTGCCGTCGATCTCGCAGCCCTCGGTGACGAGAGAATTGACAATCTCCGCATGGTCGCCGACAAAGTGCGGCGGCTCGGCGGCGTTGCGCGCGTAGATCTTCCACGACGAATCCTCGATGTTGAGCCCGCTGTTGCGGTCGATGAGATCCATGTTGGCTTCCCAAAGGCTCTTGATCGTACCGACGTCCTTCCAATAGCCGTCAAAGCGATAGGCAAACAGCTTGCGCCCGGTGTTGAGCATCGCCGGTATGACGTCCTTGCCGAAGTCATTGTGACTGTCGGGATTTGCCTCGTCGTCGATCAGGTATCGGCGCAGCACCTGCCAATTGAAGATGTATATGCCCATCGACGCATTGGTGCTCTTAGGCTTTTTGGGCTTTTCTTCAAACTCGTAGACGGAACCGTCGGGCTTGGTATTCATGATGCCGAAGCGCGACGCCTCCTCGAGAGAGACGTTGATGACCGCGATCGTGCAGTCCGCGCCCTTGCTCTTGTGGAAGTCGAGCATATCCGAATAATCCATTTTGTAGATATGGTCGCCCGACAGCACCAACACGTATTCGGGCGAAAACTTGTCGATAAAGTCTATGTTTTGGTAGATCGCGTTGGCTGTGCCCTTGTACCAATCCGATTTGGCGCTCTTCATATACGGCGGCAGCACGAACACGCCGCCGTTGAGCCTGTCGAGATCCCAGGGCTGCCCGTTGCCGATATATTCGTTGAGTTCAAAGGGCTGATATTGCGTCAACACGCCGATGGTGTCGATGTTGGAGTTGATGCAATTGGACAGCGGAAAGTCGATGATGCGATACTTTCCGCCGAAAGAAACCGCCGGCTTTGCGACATGCGCGGTCAGACTGTACAACCTCGTGCCCTGTCCGCCCGCAAGCAGCATTGCGACGCATTCTTTTTTGTTTGAATACATAATTTCCTCCCGATCTAACTTTATTTACGCGCGATTTTGCGCTTTGTCTCTTTTTGTGTCGCGGCGACCGCTTTCTTTCGAGCCTTTTCGGTCTCGCTTTTTTCGCTCTTTGCCGCCTTAGCCGACGCCTTGGCTTGCTTTTGCGCCTTGGAGGCGGCTTTGTCCGCCGTGTCGGGCTCATTCTTCGCCTTGCGTTTTTTGCGCCTGATCGCCTTGCCGGGGCACAAGTACAGTACGCTGTTGGCGGGAATGTCCATACGGATGAACTGCTCCTGGCCGTGCATCGCGCCCTCCTCTGCGTCGTAGACGGGCGTCTCGGCGTCGTCGCCGCCGAACTCGACCGCGTTGCTGTCCAAGACGACCTCGTACTGCCTCATCTCGGGCACTCCCATGCAATAGCTTTGACGACGGATGGGACTGAAATTGACGACCGCGATCGTATAATTCCCCTTTTCGTCCGAACGCTTGAACGCGACGATGTTCTGCGTATTGTCGTCGACGACGATCCACTTAAAGCCGTCGTAACTGCAATCGAGATCGTACATCTCGGGATGTTCGAGATAATACGCGTTGAGCTTTTTGACAAACGCGTGCAGTCTGCGGTGGCTCTCGTAGCCGAGCAAGAACCAATCGAGCTGCTTTTTGTAGTTCCACTCGATGAACTGCCCGAACTCGCTACCCATAAACAACAATTTTTTGCCGGGGTGAGCGTACATAAAGCCGAGAAACGCCTTCATCGCCGAGAACTTCTCGGTGTATTCGCCGGGCATCTTGTCAAGCAGCGAATGCTTGCCGTGTACTACTTCGTCGTGCGAGATGGGCAAAATGTAGTTTTCCGAAAATGCGTAAGTGATCGCAAACGTCACCTTGTCGTGCATATCCTTGCGGAAAAAGGGATTTGCGGACGCATAGCACAGCATATCGTTCATCCAGCCCATATTCCACTTAAAGTTGAAACCGAGCCCTCCGTCGTACGCGGGCTTTGTGACCATCGGGAATGCGGTCGACTCCTCCGCGATCATCAGCAGTCCCTCGTGGCGGGTCAGCATCTCGGTGTTGAGCTGCTTTATGAAGTCGATCGCCTCGAGGTTGTAGTTTCCGCCGAAAGCGTTGGGCCGCCACTCTCCGCCACGTCTGCCGTAGTCGAGATAGAGCATACTGGCGACCGCGTCCATGCGGATGCCGTCGACGTGGAACTCCTCTGCCCAATAGTTTGCGGAAGAGATCAGAAAGCTTCGCACCTCTTTTTTGCCGTAGTCGAACACGCGTGTGCCCCACTCCTTATGCTCCTTTTTGAGCTCGTCCTCATATTCGTAAAGGGCTTGTCCGTCAAAGTCGCACAGCCCGTGCTCGTCCTTGGGAAAATGGGCGACGACCCAATCGAGGATGACGCCTATGCCCTTGCGGTGCATGAGGTCGACAAAATAGCGGAAGTCATCGGGCGCGCCGTAACGCGAAGTCGGAGCAAACATCCCGGTGACCTGATAACCCCAGCTGCCGTCGAACGGATATTCCGTCACCGGCAAGACCTCGACGTGCGTATACCCCATCTCGAGGCAATATGCGCTCAGTTCGTCCGCCAGCTTGCGATAGTCGAAAAAATTGCCGTCGTCATAGCGTTTCCAGCTGCCGAGATGCACCTCGTAGATGTTCATCGGCGAGCGATACGGATCGCGGTTTTTGCGCGCGTTCATCCACTTGGAGTCGCGCCATACGTGGCGGGAACGATAAAGTTTGGACGCGTTGGCGGGAGCGGTCTCGGCGTGCGCCGCATAGGGATCGCATTTGAGGATCGTCCTGCCATCGGCGGCGGTGATGCAATACTTGTAGGCGTCGAAGTCTTTCAGCCCCTCGATCACGCATTCCCATATCCCGGGCGCGATCGCGCGACAGACGTTTTTGCCGGCGTCCCAGCCGTTGAAATCTCCGACGACGGACACGCTCTTGGCGTGAGGCGCCCAAACGCGGAAAGTCCAAACATCGCCGTCCTTGGAATCGGCGTGCGGAGCAAACAGCTTGTGACACTCGTAGTTGGTCCCCTCGTGGAACAGGTAGATCGGCAATTGAAGATTCTTTTCCATAAAGTCGTGCGAGACATCTCCCGTTTTTCATTATTATACCATACAATTACGCGCGTTTCAATATCGATATACAAATTTTTAACACAAATTTTGCTCTATTGTCCGCTATGAAGAAGATTATAACGTCGCTATCCCATCGCGCGCGCTTGACTTGCGTTCCCGCGCTATGTAAAATATAGGTCATGAGCATCCTGACAATCAAGGGTCTGACCCACGTATACGACAACCGCGTGCTGTTCGACAACGCCGATCTCACCGTCAACAACGGAGAGCATATCGGAGTGGTCGGGCTTAACGGCGCGGGCAAATCCACTTTTATGAACATCATCTCGGGCAGACTGTCGCAGGACGCGGGCGAGATCAAATGGCTGAGCGGCGTGCGTTTCGGTTATCTCGACCAGCACGCCGAGATAGACCGCAGCCTGACCGTGATGCAATATCTGCAGGGGTCGTTCACCCACCTCTACGAACTCAACGGCAGGCTGGAAAAGCTGTACGAGCAGATGGGTTCCGTCTCCGACGCGGACGAGCTTGACAAGCTGATCTCGCGCAGCAGCCGTATGCAGGAAGAACTCGACCGCTCTGAATTTTACGACCTCGACTCAAAGATCAAAAAAGTCGCGGGAGGTCTTGGCGTAGCCTCGCTCGGCTATGACACGCCGATATTCAGATTGAGCGGCGGACAGCGCGCCAAATTGATGCTCGCAAAGCTGCTGCTCGAAGATCTCGACGTCATGCTCTTGGACGAGCCGACCAATTTCCTCGACCTCGAACATATAGAGTGGCTGCGCAAGTTCCTCGACGGCTACAAGGGCACCTTCATCCTCGTGTCGCACGACACGGTGTTCCTCAACGCGGTGTGCAAGATCATCATCAACATCGAGAACGGACAGATACGCAAATATTGGGGCAATTACGACGAATATCTCGCCCAGCACGAACAAAACGCAAAACAATACGCGGACAGCTATGAACGCCAACAGCGCGAGATCAAGCGTATGGAGGAATACATCGCCCGCAACAAAGCGCGCGCCGCTACCGCCGGCATGGCGAACAGCCGCAAAAAGATGCTCGACCGCATCGAGGTGATGCAAAAGCCCGTCAGCGTCGAAAAGCCTACCTTCTCCTTCCCCTATACCCTGCTCGTCACCAAGCATTTGCTCGATGTGGAGGGGCTTGAAGTGGGATATGACGGCAAAGCCGTTTTGCCGCCCGTCTCGTTTACGCTGTCGAGTACGACCAAGTTGTGGGTGCGCGGCACCAACGGCATAGGTAAGACCACGCTGCTCAAAACGCTCGTGGGAAAGCTCAAAGCCGTGAACGGTACATTCCGCTACAATCCAAACGTCAAGACAAATTATATCGAACAGGACCTTGTGTTCCGCTCTCCGTCGATGAACGCGATCGCGTTCATGAACGAGACCTACCCTCGTATGTCCCAAAAGGATATCCGCAACGCCCTCGCCGGCGTTGGTATCAAAAAAGAGCTTGCAACCAAAGCGGTCGGTTCGCTGTCGGGCGGCGAACAGGTCAAGATCAAGCTGTGCGCGCTCATGCAGAGACAGAGCAATCTGCTCATCCTCGACGAGCCGACCAACCACCTCGACGTCAACGCAAAAGAGGCGCTTTTCGAGGCGCTCGACGCCTACGAAGGCGCGGTGATCCTCGTCAGCCACGAGCCTCTTTATGCCGAAAAGTTGTGCGACGAAGTCTTTGACGCAGAGACGATCAAGTGAGTTTTAGCAAAATCGCAAAACCTCGGAGCGCCGCGGCGCTCTTTCTTTGTTTTGTGATCCGGCATATTGTCTATTGAGAATTTTTGTCAAAACGCGCAAAAGTTCGGCTAAGACATACGGCGAAAAACGCGCCTCAAGGCGCGATAAGTTGTTCCCTTTTGACAGAAAAGACGATGTGCGGCATATCCATGCCGTAATAATGTTTGACTATCGTGCCGCGCGCGGTCATGCCGCACCTGCGGGCGACGGCATGCGAGGCGAAGTTGTTGTCGCGGATGATGGCAAAGACCTCGCCCGCACCGAATTTGTCAAAAGCGAGATCGCGGCACGCGCGCGCCGCCTCGGTCGCGTAGCCGTTGCGCCAAAACGCCCGCGCGAACAGATAGCCGACCTCGATTACCTCTTTGCCGCCGCATTTTTGGGCGGTCAAGCCACACTGCCCGATCACCCTGTCCGTCGATTTGAGTACGACCGCCCAAAGTCCGAAACCGTCCTCGCGGTAGCGGCGGTATTGGTTGTCAAGCCACGCGCGGATCTCGGCTGCGGAAAAGGCGTGTTCGTAGGCGTACATCGTCTCGGCGTCGCCGAGCATTGCGGTCAGCGCGGCAAGATCATCCTCGCACATCTCGCGCAGAATCAATCGCTCTGTGCGCAAGATCTCTTTCATCTTTGGCGATGGCGGTATGTCCAGCTCTCTTTGAGCATGACCGTGTATACTAGCGACGTGATCTCGCCGTCGTAGAGACGGGTGCGCTCGACGAACTCATATTCAAAGCCGAGCCGCACCGCCGTCTTCATCGGATGGTCGTTCATGCCTACTATGTTGCACGACACGCTGTCAAAGCCCATATCCTCAAAGCCGTGTTTGAGCATCGCCTCGCACGCCTCGCTCGCCATCCCGTCTCCGCGGTAGGGCGCGGCGATCCAAAAGACGATCTCCGCCTGCGTGCCTGCGGTACGGGCGCGCTCCGTGTTCTCGACCAACGCGACCGCGCCGACCGGACAGCCGTCATGCAGCGTGACGACGCGATATCCCGGAGTGTGTTCGGCATGGCGTATCGCCGCAATGCTGTCGCCGACGCTCGAATGCGGGAGCACGCCGCACGCCTTGGCGATGTCGTCGCGGCTAAGCCATTGATACATAAACGCAGCGTCCTCTTCCCTCCACGGGCGCAGGACGAGCCTCTTTGTCTCGATCGTTTTTTCCATACCGCTATTGTAACTCAAATCGCAAGCGTATGCAAGAAAAAAGAAGAGACCGCCTCTTCCGCCGCTCTGCCATATCGCGCTTAAACGCGGTCGGGCGAAATCCAAACTTTGAAAAATTTCAAAAAAGAGAAAAGATGTCTTGACAAAAAGAACGCGTTATTTCTTGAAAATATCGTCGTTCCTTTCGGCTTTGACTTCCGAAGAGCGTTTGTCGTCGGCGTTGACCGACGACGCGACCGACGTCCCGAGTTGAGTCTCTATGTCGTGACGCGTCTTCTTCGCTGCATTGCCGCCGCGGCGCGCGTGCAGAATATAATACTCTTTCCTTGTCTGCCGCTCATAGTACCAACCCCCAAACAGACCGCGCAAGCGGGGCGAGGACAAGCCGGCATAAAATTTCCTGCGGCGTTTTGCCGTCGGAATTTTTGTCGGTGCGCAGCGGTTTTGAGCACGCCGTTTCGGGATGAATTTGCGCGGCTGTGACCCTGTCCGTAAAAGCAACTTTCGGTTCGACTTTTATATGCGAATAGTAAACTTATAAATAGCCGTCAAAGATCCGATTAGATAAACGCAACCAAGCAGCTTTATGCGAGCGACTTGGTGCAGATTTGCGCCGAAAGGGTTGCGACGCGTACCTCAATGGTACGCGAGCGTTCCGAGAGGCGCAAAGATGCCCAAACGAGCTTTATCAAACGGCGAAGAATGGTGCAGGTTGGCGGCGAACAAGCGCGAGAGGCGCGGCCCAACCGGGCTCGTGCCCGTGA
>CALWKU010000078.1 GCA_944381345.1 uncultured Christensenellaceae bacterium | reverse complement strand
CCCGCGCAGGGCTACTTCTTCTCCGGTATGGCTCAAAACGCGCGCATCCTCGTCGACAGCTCGCTCAACGACATGCCCAAGTTTGTCATCGCTGCGGTCGTCGTCGTGTTCATAATCTTGCTGCTGTCCTCGCACAGCTATCTCGAACCGCTTATCTTCCTTGCGACGCTGGGCATATCCATACTCCTCAACATGGGCACCAACGTCATCGCGGGCAATCCGATAGGCACGATCTCGACGATCACCTCATCGTGCGCGACGATCCTGCAGCTTGCGGTTGCGATGGACTACTCGATCTTCCTCTCCCACTCCTTCCAAGAGGAGCTGCGCACGCTCAAAAACCCCAAGATAGCGATGATGCACGCAATGCCCAAGACGCTAAAATCCATTTTGGCGAGCGCGCTGACGACGGTGGGCGGTTTTGTCGCGCTGTTCTTCATGAACTACGGCATAGGCTACGATCTCGGCTTTGTCTTGGCTAAGGGCGTGATATTGTCGCTGCTCGCGGTCATCTTTATACAGCCCATTTTGCTGATCTGGACAAAGAAACTGATCGACAAGACCCACCACGAGTGGATCATCACCCCGAGGCTCAACTTTGTGGGCAGGACGATCACAAACAAATGGGTGTCCGTCATCGTCATCGTGCTGTGCGTCGCGATCGCGGTCCCGTCCGCATACTTCCAGGGGCTGGTGCCGCTCAACTACATAACTTTCACCAACGAGACGCCCGATGAGGAAAAGGGCCTCGCTCAAAGAGAGGTCGAGGGCACCAACAACCAGCTCATCCTCGTCATACCCTATCAATATGACGGGTACGGCAACATCGACCTCAGCCTGCACTACGATTTTATCGAAAAGATAGAACAGATAGGCAACGGCGACGCCGCCGCGCCGTCGGGAGGCTTTGTCGAGGGTTCCTATGTGCGCGAGGACGCAAACGAGTTTAACCCCGTCTCCGACGTATTCACACTCGCGAGTCTGTTTGACTCCAACATAATGAAAGTTGTAACACATCCGCAAATTATTTCTCTTGTTTCCGGTTCAGGAATCGATCTCGAAGCGCAGCTCACATCTCAATTGCTGAGCAGCTTCATCTCCGATATATACAACGATTCGGATGACGCTCAGCACTACATGCTCTATACGATCAATCTCGAGGGCGACCCCGAGGACATCGAGAGTTACAACACGATGCTGCGCATCCGCGATATCGCCAACGAGATGTTCGGCACAGACGCCGCGGGCAAGCACGTATACGTGACCGGTCTTGCTCAAGGCGCATACGATCTGTTCACGGTCACGCCCGAGGACTTCACTTTGGTCAACATCCTCAGCGCGGTGATAGTGTTCCTCGTCCTGCTGCTCACCTTCCGCAGACCCATCATGTCGGTGGTGCTGCTGCTGGTCATCGAGGCGGGCATCTTCGCCAACCTGACGCTCGCATATCTGATAGGCGACAAGATCAACTTTATGGCATATCTGATCGTCAGCGCGATAGAACTTGGCGCGACGGTCGACTACGCGATACTCTTCTCGTCCAAATACTTTGAAGAAAAGGAGAACTGCACCGGGGTCGTCGCGGTCAAGAACGCCGTTCACCGCGCCGCGCCCAGCGTGATCACCTCGGCGAGCATACTCATCTTCACCTGCGTTGCCGTCACGCTGCTCACGACCAACCCGATCGTCGGACAGATAACCAGGCTCATAGCGATCGGCACCTGCTTCTCGCTTATACTCGTGTTCACGCTGCTGCCGTCCATACTCAACATCAAAGAACGTACGGCGCGGTGGTACAGCATCAAAAAGGGCAAGGGCGACCCTGACGAAGGCAAGGACAACGTGCCTATATACGAAAAGAAACGTCTTGCCAAACTCGAAGCCAAAAAGCTGGCTATGGCGACCGTAGGCGAAGAGGGCGTCTCGACGATACCGGACGACGCCGTCGACGGAGTCAAAGGCTCGGACATCCTCATCGACCGTGACGCTCCCGCCGACGAGGACAAACCGCAAAGCGGCTCTCCCGTCTCAGACGCTGACCCTTCGGACGAGGCGATGACTACGATCGAAGACGAGAAGAAGTGATTTGTACGGCAAAAGCGCCGCGCTTGAATGAGCGCGGCGCTTTTTGCTGCCCGTGCGCCGTGACGCGGACGTAATTACGGATATGCAAGTCGCCGGCTGTTGAGCGTTTGACAGACCAGCGGAAACAACGCGTCCGTTTCACGTCGGAGTCCCGCCGTTGTCCTCACCCTGCCGCCCCGCCGCAAAGCGCGTTTCGGCAAAAGCAAAGCCCGCTGATGTCTGCGGGCTTTGCTTACCTCTTTTTTGAGGCTGTCGCTATTTCCTTTAAGGCGCCCCTCACGCCTCGGTGATCGTATCTATTTCGACGAGCACGTTTTTGGGGAGCGTCCTGACCGCGACGCACGAGCGCGCGGGTTTGGAAACAAAATGTTTTTCGTAGACGGCGTTGAACGCGGAAAAGTCGCCCATATCGGCAAGAAAACAGACTGTCTTGACGACCTTGTTTATGTCTGTGCCGGCGGCTTTGAGCAGCCGCTCTATGTTGACGCAGACCTGCTCGGTCTGACTCTCTATCCCGCCTTCGACGACGGCGCCGGTCACGGGATCGATGGCGATCTGACCTGAAGTATAGACCATGCCGCCGCTGACGATCGCCTGCGAATAGGGACCGATCGCGGCGGGCGCATCGGTTGTGGAAACTACTTTCATATGCCCTCCTCAGACAAGTTTGAAGCCCTCGTCCGCAAGCGCCTTGCGGATCTTGGCGATGTGTTCGTGGTTGCGCGTTTCGATCTGGATACGCAGGAAACAGCCGTTGATATCGCTGCCCTCGTTGGCGCGCTCGTAGTGGACGGAGACGACGTTGCCGCCCTGCTTTGCGATGGTCGAAGAGACGTCGCGCAGCTGACCGGGCTTGTCCAAAAGCTCGACTGTGATCAACGCGGATCTGCCGCTCATCAAAAGGCCTCTTTCGATTACGCGCGAGAGGATGTTGACGTCGATGTTGCCTCCCGAGAGCAGACAGCACACCTTCTTGCCGTTGACCGGCAGCTTATCGAACATCACCGCCGCAACAGAGACAGCGCCCGCGCCCTCTGCGACTAGCTTGTGCTGCTCGATCAGCGCAAGTATCGCCGCCGAGATCTCGTCGTCGGTGACGGAGACGATCTCGTCGACATACTTGGAGCAATAGTCAAACGTATGCACGCCCGGCTCTTTGACCGCGATGCCGTCGGCAATCGTAGAGACGCTGTCGAGGCATTCTATCTTGCGGTCACGGACCGATTTGAGCATACTGGGCGCGCCGCACGCCTGGACGCCGTAGACTTTGCACTTGGGGCGCAGCTGCTTGATCGCAAACGCGACGCCGCTGATCAGACCGCCGCCGCCTATCGGCACGACTACCGCGTCGACGTCGGGCAATTGATCGAGAATCTCAAGCCCTATCGTCCCCTGTCCCGCGATGGCGTCGTCGTCGTCGAACGGGTGGATGAACGTATAGCCGTACTTGTCTTTGAGCTCCAACGCCCTATTGTAAGCGTCGTCATAGACTCCCTTGACAAGGCATATCTCCGCGCCGAGACGCTTGGTCGCCTCGACCTTCGAGATGGGAGCGACGTCGGGCAGGCAGATCAGCGACTTTATGCCGTTGTGAGTCGCCGCGAGCGCGACGCCCTGCGCGTGGTTGCCCGCCGAGCAGGCGATGACGCCGCGTTTCTTCTCCTCGTCGGAGAGCTGCGAGATCTTGTAATACGCTCCTCTGACCTTGAACGAACCGGTAACTTGCAAATTCTCCGTCTTGAGGAAGAGATCTACGCCGCTTTTGAGATTGCGCGCGGGGATCATATCCGTCGCGCGGATCGCCTCTTTCAGCACGAAAGCTGCGTGATAAACTTTGTCGAGTGTGAGCATATTTCTCCTCAGCGCAGCACCGCGCCCTTGTCGGCGCCGGTGACCAGCTTGGTATATCTCGCAAGCCAGCCGCCGGTGTACTTGGGCTGAGGCATGACTTGCGTTTTCTTTCTGTTTTCGAATTCTTCGTCGGACACGCGCGCGGAGATCTTGTGCGCCGGGATGTCTATGTCGATGATATCGCCCTCGCGCAAAAGCCCTATCTCGCCGCCCTGCGCCGCCTCGGGGCAGACGTGTCCTATCGACGCGCCGCGGCTCGCGCCGGAGAACCGTCCGTCGGTGATGAGCGCAACGCTCTTGTCCAACTTCATGCCGGCAAGCGCAGAGGTGGGGTTGAGCATCTCCCTCATGCCGGGACCGCCCTTTGGACCTTCGTAACGGATAACGACGACGTCGCCCTCCTTGATCTTTTTGCCGTAGATCGCGGCGATCGCCTCGTCCTCGCTGTCAAAGACGCGCGCGGGACCGGTGTGGCGCAACATTTCGGGAGCGACCGCGCTGCGCTTGACGACGCAGCCGTTCTTGGCGATATTTCCCCAAAGGATCGCAAGCCCGCCCGTCTCGCTGTAAGGCTTGTCTATCGGACGGATGACTTCATAGTCTTTTACCTTGACGTCCTTGATATTGTCGCCTACGGTGCCGCCGGTGACGGTCATCGCGGTCAGATCGATCAGGTCTTTCTTGGCAAGTTCGGAGATTACCGCCTGAACGCCTCCCGCCGCATAGAGATCCTGCATATGCGTAGGACCTGCCGGGGCGAGGTGGCAGAGGTTGGGCGTGGTGTCGCTGAACTCGTTGAATACGTTCAGATCGAGCTTGACACCCGCCTCGTTTGCGATCGCCAACAAATGAAGGACGCTGTTGGACGAGCAGCCGAGAGCCATATCGCAGCGCAGCGCGTTGGCGACGGACTTTTCGTTGATGATGTCGCGCGCCTTGACGCCGCGTCTGACCATCTCCATCACCGCCATGCCGGCGTGCTTTGCAAGCGCCGTTCTTGCGCTCATGACCGCGGGGATCGTGCCGTTGCCGGGCAGCGCGATGCCGATCGCCTCGCAAAGGCAGTTCATGCTGTTGGCGGTATACATACCGCTGCACGAGCCACACGAGGGGCAGCACTTATGTTCGTATTCGTCAAGGCCCTTGTCGTCGATGATATCCGCCTTGTAGGCGCCGACCGCCTCGAACATCTTGGACAGCGAAACCTCGCACCCGTCGACGACGCCGGCGAGCATGGGGCCGCCGCTGACGACGACCGCCGGAATATTCATCCTGACCGCCGCCATGACCATGCCGGGGACGATCTTGTCGCAATTGGGGACAAGCACGACGCCGTCCAGCATATGCGCGGTGATCATCGTCTCGACGCTGTCGGCGATCAGTTCGCGCGAAGGCAGCGAATAGTGCATACCGTCGTGCCCCATCGCTATGCCGTCGCACACTCCGATGGACGGAATAAGTACGGGAGTGCCTCCGGCGAGCCTTACGCCCGCCTTTACCGCGTCGGCGAGCTTGTCGAGATGGATATGCCCGGGAACTATCTCGCTGAACGCGGACACGACTCCGATCAGGGGTCTGTCCAGTTCTTCTTTTGTAAAACCGCATGCGTAAAGCAGCGATCTCTGCGGAGCGGTCTCCGCCTTATCGGTCAAATATCTACTGCGTAATTCCATGGTTTCCTTGACGTACGAGTCGCCCTGCAAAGCAAAGCGACCCGTGAAATTCGTTATTGAAACAAGCTCACTTCTTGAGCCAGCTCATCATTTGGCGCAGCTCCGCGCCCACTTTCTCGAGCGGGTGTTCCGCCTCGAGCGCTCTGGTGGCGAGGAACTTGGCGCACTTGCCGCTCTTGTTCTCGGTCATCCATTCGCTGACGAACGTACCGTCCTGGATCTCGCGCAGCACCTTGCGCATCTCCTTGCGGGTCTCGTCGGTGATAAGCCTCTTGCCCGTCCTGTAATCGCCGTACTCGGCGGTGTTGGAGATGCTGTATCTCATCATCGAGAAGCCGCCGTTGTTGATGAGATCGACGATCAGTTTCATCTCGTGAATGCACTCGAAGTAAGCCATTTCGGGAGCGTAGCCCGCGCCGACGAGGGTCTCGAAGCCCGCTTTCATAAGCTCGGTGACGCCGCCGCAGAGCACGCACTGCTCGCCGAACAGGTCGGTCTCGGTCTCCTCTCTGAACGTGGTCTCGAGGATACCCGCTCTGCCCGCGCCGATGCCGGACGCGTATGCGAGCGCATATTCCTTAGCCTTGCCCGAAGCGTCTTGGTAAACGGCGATCAGCGACGGGACGCCCTTGCCCTCTACATATTGGCTGCGGACGGTGTGTCCGGGACCCTTGGGGGCGACCATGATGACGTCGATGTCCTTAGCGGGTTTGATCAGCTTGAAGTGGATGTTGAGTCCGTGGGCGAACATGAGGACCTTGCCCTCGGTCATATAGGGAGCGACCTCGGCGTCGTAGATGTCGGCGCAGATCTCGTCCGGGACCAACATCATGACGATGTCGGCTTTCTTGGCTGCCTCTGCGACGGGCATGACCTTGAGTCCGTACTCCTTCGCCTTTTTTTCGTGCCTGCTGCCCGGTCTAAGACCGACGATGACGTCGCAGCCGCTGTCTTTGAGGTTCATCGCGTGAGCGTGGCCCTGCGAGCCGAAACCCATGATGGCGATGGTCTTGCCGTCGAGCATCGGGAGAGTGCAATCGTTGTCGTAATATTTTTTGATCATTTTTGTATCCTCCAAAAAATACAAATTGCTTGATTACATGATTATTTCGTCGATCGTGCATCCGGGGGCGATCATCGGCAGAACTCTTTCGTCTCTGTCGATCACCGCGTCGATGATACACGGTCTGCCCGAAGCGAGCGCCTTGGCGAACACTTCTTTGAATTCCTCTTCGGTCGTCGCGCGGAAGCCCAGACCTCCGAACGCGTCCGCGAGCTTGACATAGTCGGTCTGCCTGTCGAGCGTGGTCGCGGAATATCTCTTGCCGTAAAACAGAGTCTGCCACTGTCTGACCATACCCAGCACGTGGTTGTTCATCACGACCACGACGATGGGAAGCCCGAAAGAGACCGCGGTGCACATCTCGTTGAGATTCATATGGAACGAACCGTCTCCGGTGACCATCACCACTCTGCTGTCCGGCTTTGCGACCTGCGCGCCTATGGACGCGCCGAAGCCGTAGCCCATCGTGCCGAGACCGCCCGAAGTGATGAAGTGGCGCGGCTTGATCTTGCCGCAATATTGCGCCGCCCACATCTGATGCTGACCGACGTCGGTCGCAATGATCGCCTCCTCGTCGAGCGCGGCGGTGATCTGCCTCATGATCTGATGGGGACGAAGCACGCCATCCTTGTCTTGCGGCTTGTAGTCCATCTCCTTCCACTCGGCGACCTTTGCCATCCACTCGGGGCGTTTTTGCGCCTTTACGAGGGGCAGCAGCGCTGTCAAAACTTCTTTGACGTCACCGATGACGGACAGCGAACTCTTGACGTTTTTGTTGATCTCGGCGGCGTCGATGTCGATGTGGACGATCTTGCTCTTTTGAGCGAACCGCGTCTTGTCGGTCGCAACTCTGTCCGAAAAGCGAGTGCCTATAGCAAGCAAAACGTCGCAATTGGCGATCGCCTTGCCCGCGCTGAGGTTGCCGTGCATGCCTACAAGTCCGAGATCGTGTTCCTCGCCGTAATCGAGAACGCCCGCAGCCATCAGCGTATGGGCAGCCGGAATATCCGCTTTGCGAGCAAGCTCCGCGACTATGTCGGACGCGCCGCTGATCTGCGCGCCGCCGCCGACCAGAATGGCGGGTTTCTTTGCGCTGTCGATCAAACCGGCGATCTCTTGCAGTATGTCCTTGCCGGGAAGAGCGGGCTTGACGCGCGGCATTTTGGGCTGCGGCTCAAATTCGTACTCCGCGCTCGTAACGTCTTTGGTGATGTCGATGAGTACGGGACCGGGTCTGCCGCTTTCGGCGATCTCGAACGCTCTGCGCACGGTCGGAGCGAGATCCTCAACCTTGCGGACGACGAAATTATGCTTGGTGATCGGCATCGTGATACCCGCGATGTATACCTCTTGGAAACTGTCAAGCCCTATCAGACTGTTGGGGACGTTGGCTGTGATCGCAACCATGGGCACGCTGTCCATAAACGCGGTCGCAATGCCGGTGACGAGGTTGGTAGCACCGGGACCCGACGTCGCCATGACGACGCCCGTCCTGCCCGTCGCACGCGCATACCCGTCCGCGGCGTGAGCCGCGCCCTGCTCGTGGGCGGTGATGATGTGTCTGATGCGATCGCTGTTCTGGTACAGGGCGTCGTAAATGTTGAGGATGGCGCCGCCCGGATATCCGAATACGGTGTCCACGCCCTGTTCGACCAAAGTCTCGATCAAGATCTGAGAGCCGTTGATTTTCATATTTTCCTCTCACCGATAAATTATTATAAATAATATATTACTTAATGTGCGCAAAGTCAAGCGTATCGAACATTTTTTTGCATATATCGCAAAATAGCCTCCAATACAAAAGCGCGCCCGATGAGAGCGCGCTTTTGCTTGCCCTGCGTTACACCGCGACCGCCTTCATTCTCAGCCGCACATAGTCCGCCGTCCATACTCCGTTTTCGAAAAGCGCGTTCCTCACCCTCTCCTGCGCGGCGAGCGCGGCGTCCCTGCGGCTGACCTCCGGCAGTCCCGCAAGTTCGTTTTTGGCAAATATGCAGATCCAATCGGCGATCCCGTCGCCGCCTTTGAGCGGCGTGGGTCTGTCGAACAACGACGCGTATCTCACCTCGAATCCCGCCTTTTTAAGCAATGCGGAATACCCGTTTTCGTCGGGGAAAAAGAATTTGTGGCAATACGTCCCTCCCCGCGATAGTATCTCCTCTTTGAGCGCGGCGTGGATGAGCGCGGCGTTGCCCTTGCCGCCCATCTCGAACACAAACTCTCCGCCCGTCCTCAATGCGGCGCGGACGCGCGAAAGCGCCGCGGGCTGCACGGCTTCGTCTATCCAATGCAGCGCCGCGTTGGAAAAGACCGCGTCGTACCTTTTTCCGACCGAAAACGACGCTATGTCTCCCTCAAAAAACTTTATTTTAGGAAACAGCCGTTTCGCGTCCGCAAGCTGAGAGCGCGACGCGTCCATGCCTTCGGCGTCCCAGCCCCTTGCGCGAAGATATGCGGTCAACTCACCTCTGCCGCAGCCGAGGTCGAGAACGCGCGCCCCCGGCGGCACAGTCAAAAGGTCGACGACCTCTTTGCCGTATTCGCCGACGAACGCGCATTTTTCGCCGTAAGTCTTGCTGTCCCAATCGATGTTCATTTACCCTCGCCCGAGTGATAGTCTCGATAAGCTTTGATGTAGGCAGACTTATACTCGCCTATCTCGCTCATATGCTTGACGACGAGCGCGGGTATATCCGCCGTAATATAGCTTTTTCGCCCCATGACGGCGATCTCGAACTCGCCCTCGAATTTGAGCGCGAGAGCCTCGTCCCAACCGTAAAGCGGCGAACTCGTCCACGTCATCTCTTCGTCTCCGTCGCCGTACGAATAGGTGACGGCATAAAACTCCTTGGACGACGTACTCGCCTTGCACTCGCAGCCTATGTATTTGGCAAGCACGCGCCTGCCGGAAGAAAGCGCGGCGCGCTTGCCGACATATCTGCCGAGCGCGAGCAGCGCGAAACCGAACACCGCGACGCCCGCGACCGCGACCAGAATGAGCGACACCTCGAACGACGCGATCTTCTCCTTGTCGACCGTCTCCAGCACCACGATGGGGACGACGATAAGGATCACCGAGACCGCGAGCGCGACGGCGACCGCCGCAAACTCGTTCTTCCCGCCCTTTTTCATTGCTCGGGCTTGTAGACGAGCCTGCCGCATGTAGGACAGGTGACGAAAGGTTCGCCGTCTTTGAGTTTGCCAAGCTCCGCGCCCGAAAGCTCGATTCCGCATCCGCACAGCCTGCCGTCGCGCAGCGCGACGATGACCGGGAAACTCTTGACCTGTTTGCGCGCGCCGCGATAGACAGCGAGTAGCGCGGGGTCCGCCGCCTCCTCGAGCGCCTTTTGCTTGGCGCTGATCTCCTCGAGCTGTCCCGCAAACTGCGCTTTGAGTTCGTCGACTTTGCCTTTGCCGCTCTTTGCGATCGCTGCGCTCTTGTTGGCGGCGTTGATCTCCGCCTCGCCCTCTTTGCCGAGCGCGCTCAATTCGGCAGCCGCGGCGGACGCCTCCTTTTCGAGCTGTTCGAGCTGCGCCGAGATGGTCTCGAGCGACTTCTCGTAAAACTCCGCGCGTTTGAGATCTTCGTCAAGCCCCTCGGCGGCGCCGGCGATCTCGTCGTATTCCTTGCAAGCCGCCTCGTATTGCCCGATCAACATGTCGACCTTTGCGAACAGCTGCTCTGCGCGTGTACTCATCTTTGCGACCTTGTCGACCGACTTCTTCATCGCCTCGGTCGCGTGCGTATAACGGACATACTCTTCGCTCTTGGCGAGCTGCCTGTTGATCTTGATCTTCTCGAAGTCGAGAGCCTGATAGTCCAAAATGGTCTGAATGTTCATATTTACTCCTTGTTTACCGCATGATACGGATCTTCGTCTTTTTCGCTTATGTGACACTCTACGCCGGCGTCCTCGAGCAATTCGCTAAGTACCTTGACCGCGCACCTCTCGGTGGCGTGATGAGTGCATTCTATTATGCCCAGCCCCGAGTTCTTCGCCTCGAGCGCGAGATTGTGCTTGACCTCGGCGGTGACCAGCACGTCCACACCCTGAGCGATCAGCTCGGCGAACATATCGCCGTCTCTGCCTCCCGCGCCCGTGCTGACGGCGACCTTTTGCACTATCTTTCCTCCGTCGCCGACATAGCGCACCGTGGGGTCGCCCAGCTTTTCGGACACAAACGCCGCATACTCCTCAAGCGTCGCCGTGGCGTCGGGATCGAGTTCGCCGACGCGCATATATCCGCCGTCTCCGCCCGTGATCTGCAAGCCGAGCATGGTCGCAACGCGATCGTTGAGTCCGCCGTCGCAAACGTCAAGATTGGTATGCGCGGACAACAGCGCAATGTCCGCCTTGATCGCCCTGACAAGCACCGTGCTGCGCATCCCGCCGTCGGGGGTGATCGATTTGACCGCGCCGAAGATCACGGGATGGTGGCTGATGATGACGTTGCAGCCCCTGTCCATCGCCTCGTCAACGACCTCGGGGGTGACGTCGGTGGTCAAGAGCGCCGCGTCGACCTGTTCTTCGGGGTCGCCGAAGCACAGCCCGCTGTTGTCGTATTCCGCCTGCGCGGAATAGGGCGCAAATTCGTCGATGAGCGCAATCAGCTCAGCTATCTTCATAATTCCTCCTCTGCCTCGCGCACCGCCGCCAACACCGTCAGCGCCGCCGTTTTGGACGGCTCGTCCGTAGCGCGGTCGGCAATCGCACGATATTTGCCGCGCATATACGCGAGATATGCCTCTCTGTCTGCCGAACGCGGGATGTCCGCGCCCAGCCACAGCGCCGCGCCCTCGGGCACGACGGCGTCGCCGCGCTTTGCCGCGATTACGTTGTAAAACTTGCCGCCGTCCTTGACGACGGTGTCCGCGATCAGCTCAAATCCCCTTTGAGTCAAATACGTCCTCAGCTTGGGCGTGTCGCGGTGGGCGACGAACACATAGCTGTCGCACTTGCTAAGCCCCTCGTCCAAGATGTGCATTATCTCGTTGCCGCCCATGCCGGCGATCAGCACGCAGTCCGCCTCGCCCGCGTCGAGTACGGTCATGCCGTCTCCTGCGCGGCAGTCTGCGTCTATGCCGAAATATGCTGCGCTCGCCCTCGCCTTGGACAGGCTCTTTTCGCTGATGTCCGTCAAAATGAGCCGCTTTGCCCTGCCCGTCCTTATCGCCGCGATCCCCGCCTTGCCATGGTCGCAGCCGACGTCGGCAAGCGTGCCGCAGTCTATGAACGCAAGAGCCGCGCCCAGCCTTTTGCCGAGCCCTTTCACGTCACTTGCCTATATAGTCTTTGAGTCGCTTTGTGCGGTTGGGATGACGCAGCTTGCGCAGCGCCTTCGCCTCGATCTGACGTATCCTTTCGCGGGTGACGTTGAATTCTTTGCCGACCTCTTCGAGCGTCTTGGGTCTGCCGTCGCGCAGCCCGTATCTCATCAACAACACCTCGTTTTCGCGCGGAGTCAGCGTGTCAAGCACTTGCAGCAACTGCTCGCGCAGCATACGCGATTCCGCTTTTTCGGCGGGCGAAGCGGCGCTGTTGTCCTCGATAAAATCGCCGAGGTGGCTGTCCTCTTCCTCTCCGATAGGGGTCTCGAGCGAGACGGGGTCTTGGGCGATCTTTTGGATCTCGATGACCTTTTCCTCGGGCACGCCCATCTCTGCGGCGATCTCCGCCGGCGTCGGCTCACGCCCCAAAGTCTGCATGAGTTGTCTTACGACCCTGCCCGTCTTGTTGATGGTCTCGACCATATGTACGGGGATGCGGATCGTGCGCGCCTGGTCGGCAATCGCGCGGGTAATGGACTGCCTTATCCACCACGTCGCATATGTAGAGAACTTGAAACCCTTGGTGTGGTCGAACTTGTCCACCGCCTTCATCAATCCGAGGTTGCCCTCCTGGATGAGATCGAGGAACTGCATGCCCCTGCCGACATACCTCTTGGCGATGGAAACGACTAGCCTGAGATTTGCCTCGCTGAGGCGCGCCTTTGCCTCGACGTCGCCCTGCGACATTTTTTCGGCGAGGACCTTTTCCTCTTCGGATGAGAGCAGCGGCACCTGACCGATATCTTTGAGATACATCTTGACCGAGTCGTCTGTCGAACCGTCCAAAGTGTCGAGCGCGAGTTTTTCGTCCAGCGACGGCGCTTCTTCGATAGCAATGCCCGCCTGCTTGATCTGATTGTAGACGTTCTCCATCTCGACGCTGTCGAGATCGAGGCTGCCCAACTTGTCGTTGATCTCCTCGTCGGTCAGCTTGCCGCCGTTTGCGGAGGCGACGAGCTTTGCGACCTCGGCTGCAATCTTCTCTTCGCGCGCGGACTTCTTTTGCTCTTTCTGCTCTTGTTTTTTTTTTTTGTTCATGATTTCACCTCCATGCGTAGGCTTTCTCCTTACTTTGACGATGTCTCTTGCAGACGCTCGATTATCTTCGCTTTCTCTATTGCTTCTGTTTCGTTCTTGTAGCTTTCACGCAACGCTTTGCGCTCTTTTTTTGCGTACAGCGCGCGCAGCTTGTCCATACAGTCGGCGAAATAGGTCTCGGCGACCTTTTCGGACACCTTGCGCCCCTCTGCCAAAATGCGCTCCGCCTCGGGCAATTCCGCCGCGATCGCCGAAAGATCCTCGGCTGTCATCTCTCCCTTGCGGATCTCGTCGTATATCTTGGCGTGGTCGGAGTCCTCGATATACGGCGAAAGATCCTCGTCGAGTTTTGCGTCGGGTACGCCTCCGCACAGCGCGAACAACACATATCTCATCGCCTTGTAATATACTCCGTCCTTGCGGTCGCCGCTCAGCCGCTTGACCTCGGTCTCGGTCGCCTCGAAGTCGCCTCCCGACATCAATTGGCGGCGCACGGTCTGTTCGCTCATCCCGCTCAGCTTGGCGACGAGCGGAATGTATGCGTCCATCTGCGCGGGATTTTTGAGTTCGCGCAGCACCTGCACGGCGGCGACGACATACTTGCCCTGCTCGTCGGCGACGGACATATCGTAACCGGCGGCGAGGTGGAACAGCTTGAACTCGTACAGCGGCTTTGCCTTGGCAAGTTGGGCGATGTATCCGTCCGCGCCGTATTTGCGCACGAATTCGTCGGGATCTAACCCCTCAGGCAGCGACACGACGCGCACGTCAAGCCCCTGCGAATGCAATATATCAAGTCCTCTGACCGTCGCCTTTTGCCCGGCGGCGTCGCCGTCATAACAGATGTAGACCTTATCGCAATAGCGTTTGAGAATCGCCGCCTGCCGCTGAGTAAGCGCGGTACCCATCGACGCGACCGCGTTTTTGACGCCCGCCTGCCACAGCGAAATCACGTCCATATATCCCTCGACGACGATGAGATCGTTGACCGGTTGAGCGAGCCTCAGTTTCTTGACCGTATCCTGCCCGAAAAGCTCGTTGGACTTGTCGAACAAGACGGTGTCGCGCGTGTTTTTGTATTTGGGAAGTTTGTCCTTTGCAAGCACCCTGCCGCCGAACGCGATCACCCTTTTCATGCCGTCGATGATGGGCACGATAAGCCTGCCCGCCATCGCATCGTAGACGTCTCCGTCCTTTTGGTCGACAAGCCCCGCTTCGATCATCTCTATCTCCAGATAGCCGAGACTCTTGAGCTTGGTCACAAGCCCCCGGTAGCCTGTCGAATAGCCTATGCCGAACGCCCGCGCGGTGTTTTCGCCTATACCTCTGCCCGCAAGGTATTCCCTTGCCGGCGCGCCCGTCTCGCCGTCGTAATTGGAGCGGTAATATCTCGCCGCGTCCTTCATCATCTCGTAAAGACGCTCCTTCTTGCGGCGCGCGTCCTGCGACCCGTCGCGCTGAGACTTGAACTCGGGCATCTCCATGCCGGCGCGCTTGGCGAGCAGCTTGCACGCGCTCATGAAGTCGACGTTCTCGATGTCCATGACAAAGCGTATGCTGTCCCCTCCGACATGACACCCGAAGCAATAGTAGGAATTGCGCGACTCATCGACGGTGAACGACGGAGTTTTTTCGTGATGAAAAGGACAGCACGCCCAATACCTCGACCCCTTGCGCTCGAGCTGAACGTAGCTGCCGACAAGCTCCGCTATCCCGACGCGGGATTTAAGCTGATCTATCCATTCGGAAAAACTCTGTTCTTTCATAAGCTCTCAATAAGTAAATACGACGCGCCAAAGCGGTCTCCCTCTTTTTGACAAAAATAATTTGCTTTTGAAATTTACCTCCTATTGCTCGCTCCGTTTCTGTTCTATCGCGTTCTGTGCGCGAAATGTCTGCTTGCGCGAGCGTGAAATATGGTATTCGGGCAATAAAAGTAAGCACGCAGTCCGGCGGGCTTTTTGTTTACGCGCTGCCTTTGAGGCGCGGCTGACCCAATAAATACTGCGTCCGATTTGTCAAGACATCTTTTCACTTTTTGAAAAATTTTCAAATCCGAACCGAAAGATGCTCTTGGCAAGGCATAGCAAAACATAACACGAAACGAAAAGCGACGATTGGCGAAAATAGCGGCTCGTCTCAACCATGCAGCCTCCGCGAGGCGAAAACCGAAAACAGCGAGTATGCGGAACAGGCATATCCGTGGTTCGGATATGCCTGTTGCGATTCGACACGTTTATTTTCGGGTGTCCCCTAACAGCAAAAGAACTACTCCAGCAAATTCTCATTGATGAATTCATACACCGTCGACGCCTTTTCGGGCCAGACTTTGTACAGCCATTTTGCGGTGTTGCGGTCTTGGACGACGAGGCGGATCTCCATCAATTGTACGGACGTACTCTCTATTTTGAGTACTACGGTGTAACTTTGGTCTTGATTGCGGAAATAGTCGGAAGTATAATCCTGTTTTTTGCGGTAGTTGAAGCGATTTTGTTTGATGTCCTCGATGACGCTTTCGCGCACGGAGTTAGGGATGTTTGTATAGAAGTGGCTGAGGCACTCTCTGCCGTCGGCGGTGATCGCGTAGCGTTTGGTCGCCTTGCCCTGCGAGACCACGGCGATAAAGCCCGACGACACGAGCGCGGCAAACGCGCTCTTGCAGTCGATATAGGGAATCCAGCCGTTGGCGTCCGCCATTTCGACGACGATGTCCTCCTGCATGGGCACTTCGAGTTTGTCGAAGATGAACAGCAGGATGAGCTTGTCGACCATATCCCTTTCCATCATGATCAGTCGTATATGAAGGGCGCGATGTCGTTGAGCAGGTCGTCGCAGTCGTCGCTGCCGATCTCAAGCACGACGGGTCTGTTGAGATCCAAAGAGAAAATACCGAGTATAGACTTGGCGTCGACGACGTATCTGCCGCTGCGAAGATCGGTCGGATAATCGTATGCCGACATGATATTGACGAACTTCTTTACGCTTTCGGTTGTATTAAGAAGAATGCTGACTGATTTCATTAAAAATAACTCCCGCAATTTTTTGCAGAATACATTATACTTCATAGAATGTCAAAAATCAATACTTTTAGATGAGAATTATCAACGCTTCTCCGCCCGAAAGCCGACGCGTCAATCGGTTGCCATTTCGCCGCGGCTCGTTTATAATATTAGTGACCGGAGGAAACCATGTCCAAAGAATCTCTTCAAAAAGCATATGCCGGATTGGTCAGCCGCTGCAACAAGTTGGCAAAGTACAAGTTTTTGCTGTCCGGACAATATATCGCCGAAGTACTAAGATACATCGCGTCCACGCCCGAGCTGATCGGTTATGTTTCCGCATGCAACATGGGCGTTGATTATCGCGCCTGCCTCGCCGAAGCGACTGCCGGCGACTTTTTCAGACTGCCCAAAGACGCAAAGACCGCGGTCGCATTGGTCACGGGACTGCTTTACGACTTCGACCGCAAGGTGATCGGTCTGCACCAATTCTTGCGCACCTATTTCAAGGACGACGACGTTGACAAGTCGTACGCGATGTTCTGCAACAAGGTCATCACCCCCTACCTTCTCGCGTTCAAGGGCGTCCTCGACGGAGGCGAGGTCGACGATGCGCCGACCGCAACCGACAATCCCGCCGAGGAATCGGTGCGAGAGACCATCATCCCGTATATCGCCGCATTGACGGAAACGGTGATGTCCGACGAAGCGCTCGACGACGAAGTCAAAGAAAAATACGTCCCCATGCTCGAAGGACTTTATCTCGCGCTGGAAAGTTCGGGAGTAAAGCTGATCAAAGTCGTGTGGATGGGCATGAAAGCGGTGATGGGCGATTACCGCGGCGGCGCGTCGTATCTCAAATCGATAGAAAAGATAATGAAGAGCTATGCGATGCTTTAATTTTCAGGGGACACCCCTTTCGGTTCCGCGCTACCGGGCGCGGAACTTTTTCACCGCTTTGACGTCAAAATAATTGAGATGTGTTTATAAATTTTATCTGTACAATTTGTCAAGACATCTTTTCACATTTTTTGAAAAATTATCCTGTCTTTTCCGCTTTCAAAGTTAAAACGCAAAGCTGCATTTTACGAACAAGCTCACGCTGCCGTCGTGCGGCACGTTTATGCGACCGTCGAATGACCGCACTCTTCGACGGTCGCCCCTTGATGGGCCGCGAGCGGTGAGCGAACGCTTGTCCCGCGGAGCGGGAGTATTGAGGGGGAACGATTTCGCTGCTTATATGAAAAAGGCGCGCCGTTCGGCACGCCTTTTATCCAAGCGATCAGCGAAATGTCGTCCCCTCAAAGCAGCGCTCTTATATATCGCTCATATTGCGTCTTGATCGCATATTCGCGCAGCTCCTTGCGCGTGCAGATGTTGCTCATCGGCAGTGTCGGCAGGTCGCGCATATATTTTGCGAGCGTTCCTCCGCCCCAAATGCTCCGCGGCGCAGGACGCTGATATTTGAACGCCAGGCGGCTGAGCGAATACAATATCGCAATGTATACGAAAAATGCGGCGAGATATTCTATGATAAACAGATGATTTTGATCGAATCCGGGGATGAGCAGCCAATCGGGCAGCACGCATTCGTGGATGAACATTATATTTTCGGGCTTGCCCGCCTCGTGGTCGAAACGCCAGGTAAACGCCGCAAGCGTGCCCCACATGAGGATGAGGAAAAATCCGATGATCGGCTGCCACAGCTCGCGGAAACGAAGCGGCTCGATTCGGAAGTTCCAGATCACGCCTCCGAGATAGAGGCAGTAGTGCATCACAATGCTTTCGATGAAGGTAAAGTTGGACATATGGCTGTCGACAAAACTCGCCGGCGAGATAGCTATCGCTGCCATCTGCACAAGTCCTGCGAAAAATCCTACAAATCTGCCCGTCTCTTTGAGAACACGCGCGCCCGAAAGGTATGCGGCAGGCATGAGGAAGTAGCTGATCGCGCTGATCTCTGCGGGGATCTGCTTGACGATGTCCTGCCGATAGACGATCGCAATGATCGCGTAGTGCATGATCTTGTAGACGAGTACGAACGTCATCAGCTTGTACATAAACTTCTCGGCAGCCTTGCGGCGATTGTCGAACACTTTGAGCACGACGATAGGCGTCCCTGCGAGCAGCGACAGTCCCACTACCACACAAAATACCTGCCAAAACATATTCATGCCCATATCGTCACCAATCCTCCTTGTGGCTGAGCTTTATATCGGTATAAAACTCTTTGTATTTGCGCTTGAACGAATCGGCGTTGCTCTCGAACTTTTCGGCGTCTTCGAGGTCGCCGTAATCTTCGATAAAGTCGCAGTCCTCGTCAAACTTTTCGGCAAGTTTCATCCTTTCGTAATTGTCCATGTCAATCCTTCAAATTCTTCATCAAGTCGCCCCACGCGTCATAGCCCATACGTTTCATGCGCAGGTTGCGGGCAGCGACTTCGACGACGACCGCGAGGTTGCGTCCTGGCATGACGGGCAGCACGGTCTTGGGGACGTTTTTGCCCAATATCTCCTCGTATTCCGCCTTGTCGGCGATGCGGTCGAACTCCTCGTCGCCGCTCCACTTGCGCAGCTCTATCACGAGGTCGATATCGCTTTGCGGCAGTACGGACGCAACGCCGTACATACTGCGGATGTCGATGATGCCTATGCCGCGCACTTCCATAAAGAACTTTATCTTCTCGGGCGCGGTCCCGATCAATTGTTCCCCGAGACGTTTGACAATGACCGCGTCGTCGGCGACGAGCCTGTGCCCGCGGTGTATCAATTCAAGCGCGGTCTCGCTCTTACCCTGACCGCTGCGCCCCGTCAACAACACGCCTATGCCGCTGATCTCCAACAGCGTTCCGTGTACGCAGCTCATCGGCGCGAGCAGCCTTTCCAAGTAATTGCTGACTACGGTGTTGAGCGCCGTCGTGGTCAGGTGCGACATGAAGATGGGAATGTTGTGGATCTCCGCCAGTTCCAACATATACGGCGACGGATTTATCGAGCGGGTGTAGATTATACATGGTATTCGCTTTGAAAAGAACCGCTCCATCGCCTTGCGCTTTTCCTCTTCGGGCAGACTGTGGATGTAGTAATATTCCGCGTTGCCGACGACCTGTACCCTGCCGTCTCCGAAGTAGTCCTCGAAGCCGGTCAGCAACAGTCCGGGACGGTTGATCAGCTCCGAGCTGAATGTGATGTAGTCCAGCTCGTTGCCCTGCAGCAGCTCAAGCCCGCAATCGCGGCAAAAGTTTTTGATCTTCACGCTTTCGGCGGTGACGTTGGTTTCTCGATCGTTCTCCATCATTTCTCTCCGCAAAAGTTGTCCACGACCCATGCGACCGCGTCGTGATTGTTTGACACGCCGATGATGTCGGCGTGCGCCTTGGTGGTTTCCATCGCGTTTTTAACTGCGATCCCCAGCCCCGCGTATTCTATCATGGAGATGTCGTTGTCGGCGTCGCCCATGCATATGATCTCCTCTTTCGGCAAACCGTATTTTTCACACACTTTGCGCACCGCGTCGCCCTTGTTGATGCCGTATGCGGTAAACTCCACGAGAAACTTCTGCGATCGCGTGAAAGACAGCCTCTTGTCGAATTGCGGCGTGTATTCGCGCGAGATCGCATAGACGTCGTCTGCCTCTGCGATCGCAAGAACCTTGGTGGGATCGTCTCCCCTGTTCGACACATAGTCGGACAGTCTGCCGCCGACAAAGTTGCAATCGATGTTGCAAATTTCGCAAAACATATCTATCGCCGGATGCGGCGCGGAAGAATAGCACTTGTCGTCGATGTAGACCATTTGCACGTTTTGCCGAGGATCGCTCTCCAACATACGCAGACATTCGACGGCGTCGTCGAGCGCGATGTTCTGCAACCAGATGGGCTCGCCCTTGGCTATGTCGTAAATGCCTCCGCCCTGATAGATGATGACCTCGCCCTCGGTCAAACCGAGCGTTGCGAGATGCGGCTCGATCGAGCTGAACATCCTGCCCGTTGCGACAAAGAATTTGCCGCCCCTTGCGCGATAATCTCTTATCGCGTCAATATTGCGCTGCGAGATCTTGTGTGCGTCCGAAAAGATCGTACCGTCAAAATCGCAGAAAAATGCCTTATACTTCATATTTTTTATTTTAATACGCGCGCATAGCGTTGTCAATCGTTTTTCACCCGCGTACAGAAACGGCGGCGAGCGCGGCGCAAGGCGTTTCGGAAGAAGCAAAATAACGCAAAAATATCTTTGTTGCGAGAGGACTGCGCAAAAGACAGCCGCTGCAAAGTCATATTTTCGGACGGATACGTTTTGCCGAAAAAAGTGAAAAGATGTATTGACAAAAGTTACATCTACGTCAAACTCTTTTCAACCGCACTGTCCGTTTAGCTTTTCCATAGCAAATAATTTGACATATCCGCGCGCATTTTATATAATCGTCTTATGAAAAAACCGATTATCACAAAGGCTCAAGCCGTAGAGATCAAAAAAACTAATCCCACCCCTTTCCACATCTATGACGAAAAGGGCATCAAAGACAACGCAAAGCGCGTCTATGACGCCTTTTCGTGGTGCGCCGGTTTCAAGGAACATTTCGCCGTCAAGGCGACTCCCAATCCGACGATCATGAAGATATTGCATTCGCTGGGCTGCGGAATGGACTGCTCTTCGCTGACCGAATTGATGCTGTGCGAAAAGTGCGGCATCGTCGGCGACGATATCATGTTCACGAGCAACGAGACGCCCGCCGAGGAGTACGCGCTGGCTCTCCGACTCGGCGCGACGATCACTTTGGACGACATCACGCACGTCGATTTTCTCGCAAAAGTCGCGGGCGGCAAAATGCCAAAGACCGTGTCGCTCCGCTTCAACAACGGCAAGGATTTTGCGATCAACAAACAGATCATGGGCACGCCGCAGGACGCCAAGTACGGGATGACGCGCGAGCAACTGACCCAAGCGGTGCGCAAGCTGCAAGCGCTCGGCGTCGAACGTTTCGGGCTGCACGCCTTCCTTGCGTCCAACAATCTGGGCAATGAGTACTATCCTACGCTCGCTGGTATTTTGTTCGACACCGCTTGCGAGCTGCACGCCGAAACGGGCGCCGACTTCGCGTTCGTTAACCTGTCGGGCGGCATAGGCATCCCCTATCTGCCCACCGACGAGATGCCCGACATATATGCGATCGCCGCGGGCGTCAAGGCTCAATACGAGCGCGCTTTTACAGGCGCCGTGAAGCCGTCGCTGCGCACGGAACTCGGCAGATTCATGCTCGGTCCTTACGGCAATTTGATCACGACGGTCGTCCACTTCAAGCATATCTACAAGGAATACGCCGGCGTCGACGCGTGCGCCGCAAACCTCATGCGTCCCGCGATGTACGGCGCATACCACCACATCACGGTCCTTGGCAAAGAAAACTTCCCCTGCGACCACAAGTACGACGTCGTCGGTTCGCTGTGTGAAAACAACGACAAGTTCGCGGTCGACCGTATGCTGCCCGAATTGGAGATCGGCGACATCCTTGCGATCCATGACGCGGGCGCGCACGGTTTTTCGATGGGATACAACTACAACGGCAAATTGCGCAGCGCCGAGCTGTTGCTGCGCGAGGACGGCTCGGTCAAACTCATACGCCGCGCCGAGACGCCGGACGACTACTTTGCGACGATGATTTTCGATTGACGGCGACAAAAAACATCCCGGGGCAAACGCCTCGGGATATTTTTTGAATTTCGCTCACTTGCCGCTCTTGTATCTTTTGACTTGCGGATACTGCGATTCGGACAGGCTCGCCTCGAAGTCGGCGAGCATTTGCTGCTGTTTGCGGTTAAGCCCCTTTGGCGTCTCTACCTTTACGGTGATGTACAGATCGCCGTAGCCGTCGCGGTTGAGCATCTTGACGCCGTAGCCCTTGATGCGTATCTTGGTGCCCGACTGCGTCGCCTCGGGGATGTTGCACACCGCCTTGCCCTTCATCGTGTCGACCTCGATCTTGCAGCCGACCGCGGCGTTGTAAAACCCTATCGGCAGCGTCATATACAGGTCGTAACCCATGCGCTTGTAGCGCGGACTTTCGGCGACAGAGACTGCCAGCACGAGGTTTCCCTTCATGCCGCCGTTGCGCCCTGCGTTGCCCTCGTTGCGGACGGTCACATTAACGCCCGTATCGACACCGGCAGGAATTTTTACCTTGACTGTCGCGTTGCGGCGGATATAACCGTTGCCCTTGCATGTACGACACTTGTCGCCGACGACCTTGCCCTTGCCGCCGCAATTTGAACACACCGTGCGCACCGTCTGCACGCCGAACAGCGTCTGCTGGCGTTGTGTGACATAACCGGTGCCGTGACAGTACGGACAGGTGTGAACCGACGACGCGTCGCGCGCGCCGCTACCGTGACAGTCGGCGCACTCTTCCTCACGTACGACGTTGATCTGTTTTTCTACGCCGAAATACGCCTCCTCAAACGTGAGGTTGAGCCTGACCGTGATGTCCTCGCCGTCGACGGGCGCGTTGGGGTTGACGCTGCGGCTGCGCCCTCCGAATCCTCCGAAAAAGGAATTGAGGATGTCGTCGAAACCGCCTCCTCCCGAAAATCCGGAAAAGCCCGATCCGCCTCCGCCGCCGAACTGCGGTCCGTTTTCGTCGCCGTACGCGTCGTAATTGCCGCGCTTGGTTTTGTCGGACAGCACCTCGTAAGCGTGGTTGATCTCCTTGAACTTGGCTTCCGCCTCCTTCTTTTCGGCGTCGGTCGCGGTCGCATAACGATCGGGATGATATTTTAGCGCGAGCTTGCGGTACGCCTTTTTTATCGTCTCTTCGTCGGCATTCTTGTCGACTCCGAGTATTTGATAAAGATCTTTTGCCATTTTGCGATACGGAACCGCGCGGAGTTGCCGCGCGGTCCGATCTCCTCATTACTTGTTGTCGGGATTATCGTTGTCGATGATCACGTCATCGGGGTTGGAACCGCCGTTTTGCGCGCCGCTCTGCTGCTGTTGCTGAGCTTCCTGCTGCGCCGCCTGATAGAGCTTGGTGAATATCGGTCCGTTGGCTTTGGTCATCTCCTCGATGATCGCCCTCGCCTTTTCGGCGGTGTCGGCGGTCTTGAGATCCTCCTTGGCTTTTTCGACGGACTTTTTGAGCGTCTCCTTGTCCTCCTCGGACAGCTTGTCTCCGCTCTCGTCAAGCGCTTTCTCGGTCGCAAAAATCATCTGGTCGGCGTCGTTTTTCGCGTCGACGAGTTCCTTGCGCTTCTTGTCCTCTTCGGCGTACTTTTCCGCCTCTTTGACCGCCCTGTCGATGTCTGCGTCGGACAGATTGGTCGACGAGGTGATGGTCACGCTCTGGCTCTTGCCGGTGCCCTTGTCGATCGCCTTGACGTTGACTATGCCGTTGGCGTCGATATCGAAAGTGACCTCGATCTGCGGGATACCTCTCGGCGCGGGCGGGATACCGTCAAGCTGGAATCTGCCCAGCTCCTTGTTGTCGTTAGCCATCGGTCTTTCGCCTTGCAGCACTCTGATGTCGACGGCGGTCTGGTTGTCCGCTGCGGTCGAGAATATCTGTGATTTTGATGTCGGGATCGTGGTGTTGCGTTCGATCAGCTTGGTGAACACGCCGCCCATCGTCTCTATGCCGAGCGAAAGCGGAGTGACATCCAAAAGCAGCACGTCCTTGACGTCGCCCGCAAGCACGCCGCCCTGGATAGCGGCGCCGAGCGCGACGCACTCGTCGGGATTAATGCCCTTGAACGGTTCTTTTCCGGTGACCTCTTTGACCGCCTGCACGACAGCCGGGATTCGGGTGGAGCCGCCGACGAGGATGACCTTGGAGATGTCGTTCATCGTCAACTTGGCGTCCGCGAGAGCCTTTTTGAGCGGCACGATGGTCTTTGCGACGAGGTCGGAAGTCAAAGCGTCGAATTTGGCTCTGGTAAGATCGAGATCTATGTTTTTAGGACCGTCCGCGGTCATCGTGATAAACGGCAGATTGATGTTGGTCTTGGTGACGCCGGACAACTCTATCTTCGCCTTTTCCGCCGCCTCTTTGATGCGCTGCATCGTCATGGCGTCGGACAGCTCGATGCCCTCTTTTTCCTTGAAATCCTTGAGGATGTAGTCCATGACCCGCTTGTCGAAGTCGTCGCCGCCCAACATGGTGTCGCCGTTGGTCGCAAGCACTTCGAACACGCCGTCCTCTATCTCGAGGATAGAGACGTCGAACGTGCCGCCGCCGAGGTCGTAGATAAGCACCTTTTGACCCTTTTGGGACGCGTCCTTGTCAAGCCCGTACGCAAGCGCCGCCGCCGTAGGCTCGTTGATGATGCGCAGAACTTCGAGACCCGCGATTTTACCCGCGTCCTTGGTCGCCTGCCTTTGGCTGTCCGAGAAGTATGCGGGGACGGTGATGACCGCCTGAGTTACCTTTTCGCCGAGATAGGACTCCGCGTCCTCCTTGAGCTTGGAGAGGATCATCGCGCTGATCTCCTGCGGGCTGTACGCCTTGCCGTCGATGTTGACCTTGTAGTCGCTGCCCATATGTCTCTTGATCGAGCTGACGGTGCGACTCGCGTTGGAGACAGCCTGTCTCTTTGCGACCTGACCGACCAGCCTCTCGCCGTCTTTTGCGAAACCTACGACGGACGGGGTCGTCCTGCCGCCTTCTTTGTTGGGGATGACCGTCGCCTCGCCGCCTTCCATGACGGCGACGCAGGAGTTGGTCGTACCCAAATCGATTCCTATGATCTTGCCCATATATATATCTCCTTACTTATTCTCCGACGACGACTTTGGGGTATCTCAGCACCTTGCCGCCGCGGGTATAGCCTTTTTGAAGTACGTCGACGACCTTGCCCGACTTTTCGGGACCGTCGTCGCGGTTGAGCAGCGCCTCGTGCTTGTTGGGATCGAAATCCTCGCCGAGAGCGCTCATCTCCTCCACTCCGTGCTTTGCCAGCACGTCGAGGAACGCCTTGCGCACCAATTCGAGCGACTTTTTGTTGGCTTCGTCCTTTTGAAAGGATATCGCCGTGTCGAGGTTGTCGATCGTGGGCATGACGTCTTTGATCATGTCCGCGACGCCCTCCTCGTACATACGCGAAGCCGTCTCGCGGTTGCGCTTTTTGAAATTCTCGAAGTCCGCCTGCAATCTCGCGTACTGCGAGAGAGGAACGGTCTGTTCCGCCGCCTGCGCCGCCTCGGAAGCGGCTTGTTGCGCCTCTCCCGAAAACTCGAAACTCTTCGCCTCTTCCGCCTGTGCGTCGGTCTTCTTTTTTGTCTCTTTTTTTGCCATATTCACTCCGTATCGTGATCGTTGTCTTTGTCCTTGCTCTCAAACGCCCTGACTAGCTGCCGCAATACGCTCATCACCTTTTTGTAGTCCATGCGTTCGGGTCCTATCACTCCGACATGACCTATCTCCTTGCCGTCCACACTGTAACGCGCGGTGACAAGAGCCATGTTTTTGAGATCCTCGGACGCCTGCTCGCCTATCTTGACGTCTATCTCGAGATCGCCGTCTCCGGCGACGAGATCGTGCAGCTTTTCCTTTTTGGAGATGATGGAAACAAAGCTGCGCACATTGTCCACATCGCGCGCCTCGGGGTATTGAAATATCTTGTCCGCGCCCTCGAGATACAGTTCGCTGTCGCGCGATTGCTTGTACTCGGTCAAAAGACGTATCACCTCGTCGATCAAGTCTTTCATCCCCTCGATGTTCTGTTCGAGAACGAGATCGCTGTTTTGGATCTCGGCGAGCGTCTTGCCCGCGAACGTCGCGTTGAGTATGCGGTTGGCGAGATCGATGTAATTGCCGTCCGCGCCCTTGGGCACGGCGACGGTCTTGTCCTTGATCACGCCCGCGTCGGTGATGACAAGCACGAGCGCGCTGTCGTCGTACAGGTCGATCAGTTTGACCTCTTTGACCACCAATCTGTCCGCGCCGGACAGCACCATCAGCGAGGTATAGTTCGTCACGTCGCTGACCGCCTTGGCGGTCTCGCGTACCAACTCCTCGACAGACCCCATGCGCCCTTTGAGCTTGTCGCCAAGCTCCCTGACGTCTTCGTCGCCGCAGTCGCTCAACAGACAATCCACATAATAACGATACGCTTTTGCGGACGGAATCCTGCCGCTGGACACGTGCGGCTGTACCAAATAGCCCAACTCTTCGAGAGTGGCAAGCTCGCTGCGTATCGTCGCCGACGATACGTCGGGCATATACTTGTTTTTGATCGCGGAAGACGAAATGGGCTCCGCGTCGGTGATGTAGCTGTCCACCAACGCATTGAGTACCTTTTTCTTTCTGTCCGAAAGCCTGTCGTCCATCTTTCCTCCGCGCCTTGGCAATCGCCTCGGCATATTGTTAGCAGTCATTCTCCTTGACTGCTAAATCTTATTATACACCAATATATGAGGATGTCAAGCCCCGCGTACACATTTTTTGCAAAATGCGCAAATTTCTTTTGGCGGCGCTGCCGAACGCGCGTGACGCCGAGACCGCACTTTTTCTGTCGGACAAATAATGTCTCTTACCGCAACTGAGACCGCGGCTTTGCATACAACAAATATCCACCCTCCAAGCGGGGTGGACAGACCCTTTCGGGACGCGCTGCAATTGCGCTTTTTCGATCGTCAGTCAAAAATTCCGGCAATGAAGAATATCGCAAGTATCGCAGCCATGACGCCGAGCATCACGGCTTGCGCGATCGAGACGCGGCGAAGCGCCTTTGCCTCCGCCTCGGAACCGCTCTCGTTGCGCGCGACGACCAGCGACGGTATGACGACAAACAACACCGCCAACGCTGCCGAGACGAGCATCGTCGGCATAGGCGCATAATGTACTAACGTTTTCCCGGACATCTCGAAATTGTCGGCAACGGGATATTTGATGAGCATCGCATAGCCGTCGAACGTGATGACGCGAGTGATCTCCGGCCAATATGCGGGCGCGGAACCCATGCCCGGAAACGAACCCGCCGCCGCAAGGACATCGTAGACGAAACTCACCGCAAGGATCGCCGGTATTGCCCAATCGGAAATGTTCGGTCTCCCGGTGACCTTTTTGTCAACGAAAGGCGCGATCATCGAAACCGACGCGCACAACACGAACCCTGTCAACGGCAACGCATACGAGATCTCGAAAGTCGCGGCGTAGACAATCTTGCAGATCGCGGTATAGACAAAGACCGCAACGCAACATATCGTCGAAAACGCAAACTTGGGATGCACGAACGGGCGCAATTTCTCGGGATAGCGGCGCGCCTTTTTGACTTTTTCTTGTTTTGTCTCTTCTTGCGGAACATCTAACTCCGCCTGAGTTTCAAAGTCGCTCATGATCGTGCCTCCTTCGGCGTCTTTACGCCGTTATTCATCATAATTTTAACATACGGGCTACGATAAAGCAATACCGACCGTAAAAATTTTACGTAACAATTTGCGTTGTCTATTTATATTCGGCTGCTAAAACGGAAAATCGCCAAAAATTCGGCGATTCCACGCGGCAAAACGCGTGCGTCAGCTTTTGTCGTCGGGCGTGCCGCCGCTCTCCCGCCCGCCCGCCGACATACGCATACGGCGCTTGCGCCTGTCGTTGGCGTCGAGACAGAGACAGACGATAAGCACGACTGCCAATATCGCGGGAATGATGATTATATAATAAAGATTGCCGTATTCGGGCGGAGTCTCTTGCGCTTGGGTGAATACTACGCCTAAGAAGTCGAGATTGATCACGTCGTCCGAGGTGTCGGAGACGAGCCGCAGCGTGTGTTCGTCCCCGTCGCCGAACGAGCGCGACCAGACGAGACAGCCGTATTCGTCCCCCTCCGCGCTCAGGTCGACGTTGGTCTGCAACACGCCGTCGAGATAGATGAGCATATTGCCGTAATCGGGGCCTTTGGCACAATAGACGGCGATGTATTCGCCGCGGAACGAGTACTCCACGGCAGCGTCGCTGCCATAGCTGCGCCTAACGGTGCCGTTGACGCCGATCACGCCGCCCAAGTCGTCCCAACCGCCCTGATAGAACACTTCGGGAGCCTCGGACGGCACGACCTCGCACTCGGGACGCGTCGTCCCCACTTCGATCCCCGCCAAGCAGCCGCCGAACGGTTCGTTTGACGACAGGCTCAGCACGATATACCCGGCTGCCGTCCCTCCGTCGAAAACGACGCGGTTCAGTCCCACCTTCGTCGTACCCTCGGCGACAGTCTCTACGGTCTCGGGAGACGCCCCTGCGGCGACGCGGTAGGTCAGCCCAAAAACGGTGCAGTCAAATTGAAAATAGTCTATCCTGCTGCCCGACTCGAATACATAACGCTGCTCTTTGGCTGGCTCGGCGGGTTCGTAGACTGTGTACGCGTCGCCGTCGGTGAGCGCGACATAGCCTTCTTCCTTGCCCTGCGGCGCGTCGATCGAAACGATGACCGAATTGTCGAACGGTACCGTCTGCGCCGGCTGGATGTCAAAGCCGCGCGGTTTGACGTCGAGCGCGTCGTAGCCGCCTATCTGCGAGCGGTCGTAGCCGTCGTAGATCAGCAAGTCTTTCCCTATGTCGACGACCTCATCCGACGAGCCAGCCTCGCGTATGCCCAGCGTCGCCTCTCCGCCGCCCTTGACCGACAGCGTATAGATCGCATAGTCATAGACGACGCCTTGCTCCAGCTCCAGCGTTTCATAGAGTTCGCCGAAATATTCGCTGACCGTCAGCGAATTGCGGAACATGGTGAACATATACTCGGGCACGCCGAAGTCCACCCTGACTACGCCCCTGCTGCGCAGATGGATCTCGTACTCGGCGGTCTTTGAGACCTGTATGCTCCCCCTGCTCACGGACAGCACGTACATCGACGCGTCGCTTTCGACTCCGGCGGGCGCCTCCGCCCTGTCGGTCGCGGCGACGGACGCGGGCTGCAATTCCTCGTACTCGTCGACTGCTTCGTCTATATCACGATAGGGCACGTCCTCGTAGACAGCGACGTTGCCGACCGCGATGTCGTAGGTCAGCTTGCCCGTCAATTCGTGATCGCTCCCGCCTGCGGTGACGACGAGAGTGAACGTATCCTCTGTTTCTCCCGCCGCGGGCGTATAATACCAAATACCGCCGCGTTCGCTCCACCTCTCGGGGTGATCGGACGTCACGTCAACGGAATATTCCTCTGCGGTCGTGACCACGGACGACACGAAGTCGAACGCCTTGCTTTCGCCCATCTTGACGACGGTACCGGTCGCGTTGGAAGCGTTGGCGCCCAGCGTGTAGCCGCTCTGCACGGGCACGTATACGGGCGCGTCCGCAACGCGCACATCGTCCGAAACTTCATATCCGAACAGCTCCAAAAAGTCTGCGACATCCAATCCGTAGACCTCATATGCGGCGGCGTAGAACTCATCCTCAAAGTTTTGTCCCTGCTCGTATGTCTCTATGAATCGCGCCGCGCTCTCTACACCGAACGAATGCATCAGATTTGCAAAGGCATAGTCCGCCGCAAGGTCCGGATCCACACCCTCCATCGTCGCATTAAGACACGCCGCGCCGCCGCCTATCCCCGAGGGAGACCCCCCGCCCGACGCGGCGTTGTCGGTCATCAAAACGTAGACGAGCGCCGTAATCCACCTCTTTGCTTCGGACGCGACGTCGTGCCCGGCGGACGCGAGTTCAACGACTTTTTCGAGGACATCCCACGCCGAACCGGCGATCAATCTGTCATAGTCGTAGACGTCCTCCGCCCGAGACGCCGGGACAAGGACGACGCTGTTTTCGATATCTGCTTCCAATTCGTCGCCCGTGACAAAGATGTCGATCGGGCAGCCCTCGTTGACGCCGAAATCGACGTCGAAAAATTCAAATATCATCTGCGCCGCCGAGCGCCACCATATCGCCGTGTCCGCCGCGTCATATTCGTCCGCGCCGTTGCCGCAAAGATATATCCTTGCAGTCGTACCGTCGATGACGCCGTCCGCATCCACGGTCGACGCGCGGTCAAATCCCGCGCGGTAATATGACGCCGCATAACCGCCGGACACGGTCAGTCCGCCGCCCTCTCTGCCGATGCAATCGCCGAGATAGACCTCGACCAAACCCGACACGTCCGGCGTCCACTCGCAGACGCTGCCGACTAAATTCTCGCTCTCCTCATCAGAGCTGCCCCTGCCGATGACGGCGGTCAAGCCGTGTTCGGCGTATTCGTCGCTCAGTTCAAAAGTCAGCGTCTCGCCGGCGCGCGCCGTGACGCCGAGATAGTGCCATCCCTCGAGACGGGTGTCAAAGACGACCTCGCGTACGATCGCGCCGTTTTGAAGAACTTCGGACGACAGCGAAAGCGCGTCGCCGTACCTGCCGTCGGCGGCGCCCTTGTAGGTGCGCTCATCTTCGCCCGCTGAACACCCGCAAAGCGCGATAACGCACACCAGCATCAAAATTGTCGCTGTCAAAAGTTTTTTCATATCAATCGTTGTCTGCGTATTGCCCCGATCGCGTTGCCGTCATGCGCGTAGCAAATCGCTAACCCGTTACGCAAACAAGCGACGCCGTCCGTCGGCAAAAGGCGCGCGGAACGAACGCGCCGCGCCATCTGCGCCGCCTCTTTGAGCAATGTCGAATATGTCTTGCCGACCATTTCGCCTCCCGCGCCTTTGTTTCAATTATACGACATTAAGCCGCGCGCTGTCAATAAAAGCGCGCAACGCACGCGCGCGACGTCGTACACATATGCGTATTTTGTCCGAAAACGCGATTTTGCGACCGCCGCAACTTGACTCGTCTCCTTGCGGTGCAATATAATTGCGGCATGGATCTGAAATTCAAAAAAGCGGCCTCGCCGCAAGACTTCGACGCCGTCGCCGCGCTTGCCGACGAGATATGGCATCAGCATTACGGCAGATTTCTCACCAAAGACCACATCGATTATATGGTCTCATCCTTTCAATCGGCAGACGCCGTCGCCGAACAATGCGCGAACGGCGCCGAATACTACATTGCCCTCGCCGACGGCAAACCTATCGGCTATATCGGGCTTGAATTTCCGCCCGACGAGTGTTTCCTCTCCAAGCTGTATCTTCGCAAGTCTATGCGCGGGCTCGGGATAGGCTCGAAGATGTTCGACCTCGCCGAAAAACTTGCCAAAGATCACGGCGAGACCTCAATCATGTTGCACGTCAATAAGTACAACGACAGCTCGATAGCTGTCTACGAAAGACGCGGATTTGTCAAAAAGCGCGATCTCGTAACGGATATAGGACACGGATTCGTCATGGACGATTACGTATATGTAAAGAAACTATGATTTCAGCGCGCGGTGCGCGCATGAAATTTATCCGCCAATTCGGCGGATATGTGAAATACGTCTCCTGTTCTGCAACCGCGTGAAATGTTTGCGCCGCCGCGCAAACGTGAAGCGTTTTCAGCGACATCGGGAGATGCCCTTGAAAACATGAAAGAAGCCCGCTATCTCGGCGGGCTTTGCAGTTCCGCGCCCCAAAGGGGAGCGCGGAACTGCAAACGTTCAATTCTCTTCGGCCTTGCTAGTAGCAGGGAACCCCCTGCGTAAAAGCCGCCGCCTCAACCTTGCCCACGTATGCGTGGCGCGGTCAGTAAACCAATTCGATGAGACCGGCGTTGCCGTCCGCGCGTCTGTAAACGACGTTCACGAGACCGGACTTGTCGTTGAGAAAAATGAAGAAGTCGTGATCGACGAGTTCCATCTCCTCCAAAGCTTCGTCGACGTTGATCTTTTTGAGTTCGATGGTCTTGGTGCGGACGAGCTGTCTCTCCTTTTCGGGAGCGGCGGGCGCGGTGTAAATTGTCGCCTCGTCCAGTGCGGCTTGGCGGATCTTTTTGCCGAGTTTTGTGCGGAACTTGCGGATCTGCCCCTCTATCTTGGGCAGGGCAAGGTCGATGTTGTTGTACATATTATCGGATATGACCTCGGAGCGAACCATATTGTCGCCGCCGAAGAAGATCGTAATCTCCATCGCGTACTTGTTTTTGACCTCGCGCATCGTAATTTTGGCGACGGCGTCGTCTTCAAAATATCTGGCAAACTTTTCCATCTTTTTGTTGATGATCTCTTCGAGGCGGTCGCTGACTTTGTAATTGCGTGCAATGAGTTCTATACGCATAAAATTCCTCCTTTCGCCCGTTTGGAATGAATGCTCGGGCAAACTTTCTTTACTCTATTATAACATACCTTTGCGACAAAAAAAAGATGCTTTTTGAAATTTGTAGACATTTTGAATATATCTGTCCGTCAAAACCGTGTTCGGCAACGCCAAACAAGCGATATCGCCGTCAAACAGTATTTTCGCAGTCCAAAAAAATTCGGGCGCAATGCGCCCGGACGGTACGGCGTCGCCGAATCGGTATACCTCTGCCGATCACTTGCTCAACGTCGGAACTACGGCAAAGAACAACAGCGGTTCGTCATGGTCGTTGCGAAACGAATGCGTGCCGCCCTGCGGGCAATAGTGCACGTCGCCGGGACGCAAGATCTCCTCCGCTCCCTCGGCGGTCATCGCTCCCTCGCCCGAGATCACGTATATGATCTCCGCGGTGCCCTCGTGACGGTGCATACCGATCGAGCTGCCCTTGGACAGCTTGCCGTACATGATCTTGTTGTCCTTATCGCCTGCGGTCTTGACCTCAAAGACGCCGTCGCCGCCTTTGAAAGCGGGGTTTGCGGCAAAATCGAATTTTGAAAAATCTATCTTCATATATACCTCCGTCAATAGAGCAACCGAGCGTTGTCGGGCAAGTCGAGGATCGCGGAATTAAGCGTTTCGAGCTTAAACTTTTCGATGTGCATACGCTCGTCGGGAACGACGTAAATGCGCTTGTCCTTCCACTCGTTGCGGCACTCGTTTTCCAAATAGCGCAACGAAAACAGCTTGTTGAACACGGACGGCGCAACGGTGACCTTTGCCGCCTTGGCGCTGCTTCCCTCGAACGCCTGCGTGACAGCCGTCCTTATCTTCATGATCATATGCTCGTCCGAATAGACATAGCCGTCGCCGTGGCAATACGGACACGGCTGCAACATCACGCTTTCGATCATACTGCGCGTCTTTTTGCGCGTCAATTCCACAAGTCCCAAGCCTGTCAGCCCGACAAGACTCGTCTTGATGCGGTCTTTGTCAAGCTCCGCTTTAAGCGTTTCAAGCACTCTTTCGCGGTGCTTTTCGTCCTCCATATCGATAAAGTCGATGATGATTATGCCGCCGATATTGCGCAGTCTTATCTGACGCGCGATCTCCGCCGCCGCTATCCTGTTGGTGTCGTAGACGGTCTCCTCGAGGTTTTTTGTGCCGACGTATCTGCCCGTATTGACGTCGATCACGGTCAACGCCTCCGTGCGGTCGATGATGAGATAGGCGCCGTTGCGCAACATCACCTTACGGCGCAAAAGCGCGTCTATCTGTTCGGTCAGCCCGTAGGCGGCGAGAATGTTTTTGTTGCTGTTGTAATACTTGAAAATACCGGGGTGTTCGTCCGTAATGTAGACGAGATTCGCGCAAAACTCGTCGTAGAGCTTGCGGTTGTTGATGACGATCTCGTCGACGTCGACGAGCATATCGCGCACCGCCCTGATCGCAAGGTCGCGCTCCTTGTAGATGAGCGAACCGGCGGGCTTGCGAAGGGTGTCCTCTTTGATCTTCTGCCAAGTGGAGACAAGCCACTTCATCTCGGCGCGCAGTTCCGCCTCCGAGCAATGCTGCGCCTGCGTGCGCATTATCACGCCGCAGCCCTCGGGACGTATCTCTTCGGCGATGGCGACCAACTTGCGGCGCGTCTCTTCGTCGCTTATCTTGCGCGAAACGCCGACATAGTCAAGCATCGGCATGAGTATGACCACTCTGCCGGGAATGGTAACGTTCATGGAAATGCGCGCGCCCTTGTTGCCGAATTCGTCCTTTTCGACCTGGCACAGCACGGTGTCGCCCGCGCGCAGGTTGAGTTTTGTGTCCGCGCCTACCTGCTCGCCGTCAACGACTACGTCGCCCGCGTAGAGAAATGCGTTGCGCTCAAGCCCGATGTTGACAAACGCCGCCTGCATTCCCGGCAGCACGTTCTCGACCCTGCCCTTGTAGACGTTGCCGACAAGACGATTGAGGTTCTTGCGCTCGACCCAAAATTCCTCCAAAAGGCCGTTGTTGACGATGCACACCTTTGTACTGTTGGGGTGTACGTCGATCAAGATCCTTCTCATTTTGTCCTCAAAAGTTACGCCCGAAGGCGGTTTTTACGATTTGAGATTCTCCTTGGCAAGCGCCGCCGCGCCCATCACGCCCGCCTTGTTGCCGAGCGCCGCCTGCAATACCCTCACTCGCGGATTGTGCGCGCTTGCGATCAGCCCCGCGTTGAGCCTGTCCTCGAGCGGCGCGATGAGCGGCGCGCCCTCGTTGGAAACGCCTCCGCCGATGACGAACGCGTTGGGATGGAAGATGTTGCCGAGGTTGATGAGCCCTGTGACGATGTAGTCGATGTAGCCGTCGACGACCTTGCGCGCGACCGGATCGCCCTTTTCGAGCGCGGCAAACGCCGTGCGCGCGGTGATCTTGCCGCTCTTTTTGGCTACGCTCGCAAGCACGCTGTCGGGCGCGCCCTCGATCGCCGCCTTTGTCTGCTCGATCAAAGCCGTCGCGGACGCATACCTCTCCCAGCAGCCGCGCAGCCCGCAATTGCATTGCAGCCCGTCCTTGACGATGATCATGTGCCCCGCCTCGCCGCCTGCGGTCGCTATGCCGCCGAACAGCCTGCCTTCCAAAATGATGCCGCTGCCCACGCCCGTGCCGAGCGTGATGAGGATGACGTTGCGCATCCCCTTGCAGCAACCGTACTTGTACTCGCCCCAAGCGGCGCAGTTGGCGTCGTTCGCCGCCTCGGTGTGCTTGCCTGTCAACACCTCGAAAAGGTGTGTGATCGGGATGTCGCGCCAGCCGAGATTGGCGCAATAGCTGACCGTGCCGGTGCGCTGATCGACGATGCCGGGGATGCCCATGCCGACGCCCTCGACGGTGTGAAAGTCGATTTTCGCGCTCTCGCAAAGTTTGACGAGATTTGAGGCGATATCTTCGAGAATTTCGCCGTGAGGACGTTCCGCCCTCGTCTTGATCGATGTGTCCGCGACGATGCATTCGCGCTCGTCGTCGATGAGTCCCAATTTGATGTTTGTGCCGCCGATGTCGACTCCTGCGTAGATCATAGATACCTTCCTCGAAGTTTCTGTG
>CALWKU010000077.1 GCA_944381345.1 uncultured Christensenellaceae bacterium | reverse complement strand
AAATGGTTCCCCCTCAATACTCCCCCTCCGACACGACAAGCGCTCGCTCACCGCTCGCGGTCGTGTAAGGTGAAGTCCCCGAAGAGCGCGGTCGTTCGGGGACTTCGTTATCAAGTCGCGCGAGAAGCGCGGTTTCGCGCGACGCTGAATCGCCGATTTACACGCTTTGAGTAAGTTTTGTTCTTCGCTTTATAATGCGGATTCTTGGGAACCGAAAATACCCCTTCTTGCTATGCCTGTTCCAAACCAAGCCCGAACTTTGACCGCGCCGCGCGTAGGTGAGCAAGCCGACATAAAAATATTCGACGGCGTTTTCTGACGGAATTTTTTGTCGATGCTCGCTTTCTTCCCTGTCTATCGCTGTACAAAGCCCATACTTTGACCGCGCAAGTGGGGTGAGGACAAGCCGAAAAATGCCGACAGCTGTTTTGCTGTCGGCATTTTTTCGGTGCTTGCAGTTTTAAGCATGCTATTTCGGGATGAATTTGCACGGCGTGCGTGCAAAGTTCAATATCCTATCCTCTGCCACTCTTATTACCAAGCCCAAAATCAAACCGCGCCGCGCGTAGGTGGGCAAGCCGACATAAAAATATCCGACGGCAAAATGCCGTCGAAATTTTTTGTCGGTGCTCGCAGTCGAGACGAGCGTATTTTGCGCAGGGGCGAGTCATCGACCGCGCAGGTCAATACCCTCTGCGGTCTTAGCAAGCGGCGGGACGATGCCCCTGCGTAAAAGCCGCCGCCTCAACCTTGCCCAAATGTGCGCGGCGCGGTCAAAACTCATACACAGCGGCTTCAAACGGGCGCAAAGTGCGGCTTTCAAGCGGTCTCGCCTCGTCGTAGTTGCAAAGTTTGCAAACCGATTCTTTGCCCTGCCATTCGTCGGGCAAGGTGAACGGCTGATCGTTTTTGGTGAAGTTGCAGACGACGGCGACGGTAGTTTGCGGCGTCTTGCGCTCATAGACGTAGAGTTTGTTGCTGCGGGCGTAATACTCCTTGAAATCGCCGCTCTTGACGCAATCGCTGTTCTTGCGGTAGTCGATCAATTTTCGGTAGTAGTTGAGCAAGCTGTCGCCGTCGTGTTCTTCAGCGTCGACGTTGACGGTCTTGTAGTCGGGATTGACGATCATCCACGGCGCTACGTCCTCGGGACAGAATCCCGCATTAGGCGCATCGCTCCATTGCATCGGCGTGCGCGCGTTGTCGCGCGCGACCTTTTTGAGAACCTTTTTGACGACGGGCATAAGGAACGGCGCGCGCTTTTTGAACATCTTCATCGCGTTTACGGACAGGATATCCTTGTAGACTTCTTCGGCTGTCAATTCCGTCTTGACAGGCTTGCCGTCGCGCCATACTACGCCCTCTTTGCCTATCGGGATGTCGCTCATGCCGAGTTCCTGCCCCTGAAAGATGAAAGGGACGCCGCGCTGCATATACAGCGCGATCGGCAGCATTTTCGCCGCCTTGTCGCGGTGTTCGCCCGCGTCGTAGCCGACAAAGCGCGGCACGCTGCGAGGCTGGTCGTGATTTTCAAAAAACAGCGTCGGCGTGCAGGTCTTGGGCAGCGCCTGCCATCTTGCAAAGATAGATTTGAGCTTGCGCACGCTGAGTTTGTGCGGCAAGATCTGGGTATAGCGGTCGCAATTGGTATGCTCGAACGAAAACACGCAGTCAAGCTCCCCCACGCTCTCGTCTATGTAACCGGCGGCGTTGTCCGAAGTGATGCCCATCGCCTCGCCGACGATCGTCGTGTCATAGCGGTTCCAAGACTTGTCCGCGACCTCTTTGATGAATTTGTGATAGTTCTCGGTCAGGCAATATTGCTCAAAGCCTATGAGCGGCAGTTTGAGCTTGCCGTTGGGCAGACCGTCTTTTTTGGAAATATAGGTGATGACGTCGCAGCGGAAGCCGTCCACGCCCTTTTCAAACCAAAAATTGCAGATGTCGGCGACCTCCTGGCGTACCTTGGGATTGTTCCAATTGAGATCGGGCTGCTTGTAGGAGAAGATGTGCAGATACCACTCGTCGGTGTTCTCTTCGTACTTCCACGCAGGCCCCAAGAAATTAGACATCCAATTGTTGGGCGGACGCTTGCCGTCCTTGCCCCTGCCCTTTTCCCAATAGTAATAGTCGCGGTACGGGTTGGCTTTGGACGAGCGGCTCTCCTTGAACCACCAATGCTCGTCCGACGTGTGATTGACGACGAGATCCATAATGAGGCGTATGCCGCGCTCGTGCAGCCCGGCGATCAGCTCGTCGAAATCCGCCATCGTGCCAAACTCGTCCATGATGTCGCGGTAGTCGCTGATGTCGTAGCCGTTGTCGTCGTTGGGCGACTTGTAGCACGGCGACAACCAAACCGCATTGACGCCGAGCGACTTGATATAGTCCAGCTTGGAGATGATGCCGCGAAGGTCGCCTATCCCGTCCCCGTTGCCGTCGCAGAAACTGCGCGGATAGATCTGATAAAAGAACGCGTCTTTATACCATCTCGTCTTCATAGATGTCCTCCTCATCGAGTATATTTTCGGACGGAGAAACGTAGCGCGTCGAGCAATACGTCAGCGCCTCCACGCTCCGAGCCTTTGACTTGTAAAGCACCCGCGAGACCTCGCCGAGCGTTGCGCCCGTCGTCATAACGTCGTCGACGACGAGTATGCGCCTGCTCTTGAACTCGTCGGGAGCGACGACCGCATATACGCCGCGGACGTTTTCCTCGCGCTCGCGCATACTCAGCTTAGCCTGGGACTTGTTCTCCCTGATCTTGACGAGCGCGCCGCTGACAAGCGGCAGTTTGAGCCGCGCGGACAGCTCCTCGGCGATCAGTTCGGATTGATTGTAACCTCGCCGCCGCCTGCGCTTGTCCGAAAGAGGGACGGAAACTATACAGTCGCAGTCGTATCCGCAATCAAGATAGCGGTCGACCAACGCCTCTGCTATGAATGCGGCAAGATACCTTCTGCCGCCGAATTTGAGCCGATAGATCAACTTCTTGGGCGCACCCTCATAGACATAACACGACCTTGCCCTGACAAACGCTCTATCGTTGCGAATGCAGGTGTCGCAAAACTCCGCCTCGTTGGCGAGCGCCCTGCCGCACTTGCCGCATATGTTGCTCACTCCCAATTTGACAGAGGTCTTTTGGCAATCGGGACAAAGCCCGCCTCTGATGTGCGAAATCAATTCCTTTGAACATCCCGAACAGACCGGACCGTCCAAATACAGCTTCCCTCGCAGCTTGCGGAACAGCACCTTCGGCTTGTCCCGTTTGCGCGTGCCGAACACGCCCGTCTTAATCGATGTCGAACAGTTCTGTCGAGACATAGCGCTCACCGGTGTCGGGCAAGACGACGACTATCTTCTTGCCTGCGTATTCGTCCTTTGCCGCGATCTCAGCCGCCGCTTTGAGCGCCGCGCCCGACGAGATGCCGACCAGCACTCCCTCGGTGCGAGCGAGCAGCCGCGACATGAAAAACGCGTCTTTGTCCGCAACGTCGATGACGCCGTCGACTACGTCCATGTCCAGTACGTCCGGAACAAAGTTTGCGCCGATCCCCTGTATGCCGTGCGCCCCCGCATACCCCTTTGTCAGCAGCGGCGACGCGGACGGCTCCACGCCGTACGCTTTGAGCGACGGGATAGCCTGTTTGAGAGCTCGCGCCGTGCCCGTCAGCGTGCCGCCCGTACCGATCGCTGCGACAAACGCGTCTACGCCGCCGCCCGTATCGTCCAATATCTCGCGCGCGGTCGTATCCTCGTGCGCCTTGGCGTTGGAGGGATTGGAGAATTGATCGGCGATGAACGCTCCCCTTTCTTTCGCTATCCGCTCCGCCTCGTCCACCGCGCCCTTCATCCCGAGCGCCGCGTCCGTCAAAACTATCTCCGCGCCGAGCATCGCCAAGATTTTGCGCCGCTCCGCGCTCATGCTCGAGGGCATCACGAGAATGACCTTGTAGCCCCTTACCGCGCCGACGAACGCAAGCCCGATGCCGGTGTTGCCCGACGTCGGCTCGACTATCGTGCCGCCCGCGGTCAACTTGCCCGCCGCCTCGGCGTCGTCGATTATGCGCAGCGCCACCCTGTCCTTTACGCTGTAAGGCTCGAAATTCTCGAGCTTGGCATAGATGTCGGCTTTGAGACCGAGCTTTGCTTTCAATCTGTCCAATGCGAGCAGCGGCGTGCGTCCCACAAGCTGCGTCGCGTCATGAAAAATCGCCATAATAATGCGCCTTTGCGCCTCCTTTGATTCAATTATATCGCAAAGCTCGCCCGTTTGCAATATGCAAAACGCATACGCGCGCTTATTTTTGCCAAAAAGGTTGAAACGCCTCCCGTTTTGCTTTATAATGGTATCGGAGGACAGTTATGGCACTCAAGACAATTTGGAGCGACAACGTCGACACGACCGCATATCCCCGTCCGCAAATGGTACGCGGCAGCTACGAAAATTTGGATGGAGAATGGGACTACAAGATCGTCACGGGCGAATATCTTCCCAAACAAAATGACGAATACGACGGCAAGATACGCGTGCCGTTCGCGCTCGAATCGCCCCTCTCAGGCGTTGGCAAACACCTCGACCCGCTCGACTCGCTGGTCATGCGCCGCACATTTGCCGGACGCGAGGGCGACAGGTTTTTGCTGCACATAGGCGCGGCGGACTTCTTTTGCGTCGTCTATCTCAACGGCAAGGAGCTGACGCGGCACGTCGGCGGTTATACCTCGTTTGAAGCGGAGGCGATCGCAGAGGAGCAAAACGAGCTTGTGCTGATCATCCGCGATCCGTCCGAACACGGCGTCGGCGCACGCGGCAAACAGCGCGAAAACAACGGCGGCATTTGGTACACTCCCCAGTCGGGCGTATGGCAGAGCGTGTGGCTGGAATATGTCCCCGACACATACATAACAAAGCTGAAAATCACGCCTGACATAAAGACAAACAGCGTAAATATTAAGGTATTTACAAACACGGGCGTCAAAAATTTTATATTCATCGACGAGGACGGCAAGCCGTTTGATTGCACTGACGGCGAGATCACTTACAAGGTCAACACCCCTGTCTATTGGACGCCCGAGACGCCCAAGCTCTATCACTTCGAGATCATGCTCGACGGAGACAAGGTCAAATCGTACTTCGCTTTGCGCGAGTTCTCTATGGGCAGGCGAAAGGACGGCAAACCCTGCTTTTTGCTCAACGGCAAGCCCTATTTTATGACGGGTCTGCTCGATCAGGGCTATTGGCCGGACGGCATATACACCGCCCCGAACGACGACGCATATATCTATGACATCCGCCTTGCAAAGCGCATGGGATTCAACACCTTGCGCAAGCATATCAAGGTCGAGAGTATGCGCTTTTACTACCACTGCGACCGCCTCGGAATGATCGTGTGGCAGGACATCGTCAACGGCGGAGGAGATTACAGATCCTTCTGGACGATGGTTGCGCCTACGATCAAGATAAATATCAAGGACGGCGAGGCAAACTACCGCCGCCTCGCGCGCGAGGACGAGACGGGTCGCAAGCTGTTCGTCAAGGAGATGACCGAAACGGTCGAGCAATTGTACAACTGTCCCTGCATCGCGCTGTGGACAGTATTCAACGAAGCATGGGGACAATTCGACAGCCAAAAGATGACCCAAAAATTGCTTAAGCTTGATGACACCCGCCTTGTCGACTCGACGAGCGGATGGTACGACCAGGGCGCGCCGATCCGCAGCATACACCGCTATATACTTCCCTTCCGTATGCCGAAAAAAGACGACCGCCACGTCGTGCTGAGCGAATACGGCGGATACAGCATGAAGGCGACGGGGCACGTGTTCAACGAAAAAAAGACGTTCGGATACCTCGTTTACAAAGACAGAGACAAGATGAACGCCGCGATCGAAAAGCTGCTGCGCAAGCAGATCGTCCCGGCGGTCGAACAGGGTCTGTGCGCGGCGATCTATACCCAGCTCTCCGACGTTGAGAACGAACAAAACGGACTTGTCACCTACGACCGCAAAGTCGTCAAAGTCAGCGAGGATGTGTTCGCGGTCGCAAACGCTATGATGTGTTCGGCGGTCTCAGACGAGGAATGAGCGGTTGCGCTTTTTCTTAAATTTCAATGACAAAAGACCGCCGCAACCGCGACGGTCTTTCGCTCTTCGCAAATCACTTGCTCTTTTTTGCCGGCTTCTTTGCCGCCGCTTTCTTAGCGGGCTTCTTGGCAGCTTTGGCTGCCTTCTCCTCAGCCGCCGCGCAGGGGAATTCGACCGACTTGTCGCACGCGGAGCAATAGTCGTAGCTGCCGCAGGTGTCATAGCCTTTGGCTTGGCTGTCGTTCCACTTCTCAACGTCGAGTTGCTGCTGTCTCTCTTGCTTATCCATAGTGATAACCTCCGTGATAAATTTCTTTATCGACAACGTTATATCACCAAAGCAAAAATATGTCAATCGTTTGACGTCCTAAATCGCTATTTTTTGCAAAAGTTTGGTTTGCACAAATTATTTCTCAAACTTTGCCCTCAGCCGCGACAGCACGGCTTTGAGTTTGCCGTAATTCTTGACTGTGAAGTCGGGCTTGACGTCGCCGAGCTCTTCTTTGCGCCTGTTGAACCACACGCTCGTGATGCCGGCATTGTTCGCGCCGGCGATGTCCGAAGTCTGCGAATCGCCGATCAGCACCGCGCGCGCGGCGTCCCAATCTTTGACGTGCGCGGCGACATAGACGAAAAATTCACGATACGGTTTTGAAAATCCGATGCTTTCGGAATAGAATATGTCCTCGAAAAAGCCGTCTATCCCCGCCTTTTTGAGCCGTTTGAGCTGGGTCGGCTCGGCGCCGTTGGTGACGATGAACAGCCTGTCCGTCTGCGACAGTTCGGCAAGCAGCGCGCGGCAGCCGCGTATCACATAGCACGCCTCGGACAGCTCCTTGCGATAGCACGCGCCCATCGCGACGCTGTCCTTCCCCTCGATCGCAAAGCGCTCGTTCAAGATGTCGAACCGCATGCGGTCGAGTTGCTTGCGCGTGATCTTGTTGTCCTCGATCAGCTTCCAGCAAGCAAGGTTGATCTGAGAATAGGCGGAGATCAGCTCCTCTGTCGGCTCTATCCCGAACGTCTTCAAAGTGTGCGTGATCGCGCGCCGCT
>CALWKU010000076.1 GCA_944381345.1 uncultured Christensenellaceae bacterium | reverse complement strand
CTCGTATCAAGACTGTCACATATTTTTATGGACACTGTTTAGCGATTATTATAGATGGGAAGTTAGTCCACTTCTTTGTAGACATCATACTGTTCTATGGAATTTTGTAAGTGATATGCCTTTTCTATATAATTGCTCGGATTGGCAATAAAATCCTTCCATTTAACGGAGTATATGTAACTACGCTGACAGACGGCAAAGAGCGAATGCGTAAGGGCAAGAAAAGCGCGCAAGTTATTGCATAAACAGCATACCGCTATATCTCGGCGTCGCGCATTGAAAGCGTTGCGCCAAATTTGATTTTCTTATCGGACGCCGCTTGATTGCGAGACGTTCCGCGGCGGCGTAACTGTTCCGAAGATTGCTTTTCCTTTGTGCCGTATACGGGTAATACCTCGGAGCGTCCCTGAAAAAAGTACAATTTTGCCGTAGTTTCCTTGATATGGAACTTGCGTTCCTGTCCAAAAGTCTTGCAATTGCGCGGTAACTTTTCACTTTGACATTATATTCTCCAAGACATACAGTATTCTTCTATTGTGAAATGGCGGCAGTTCATACAAGCCTCGTTTGATATAAATTTTGCATCTCAACTTTATTTCGTCACAGATGTTAAGCACTCCTTTTTCTCTCGGCTGTTGCTCTTAATAGTATAATTCACCCACGCATAAAAACGGCTTCGGATGACCGAAGCCGTCAAAGCCGTTTTTGAGATCGACTCAAAGCAGATCTTTCAGAACCTCGGCGGGGACATAGCCGACGTTGCGGTTTTTCTCCTTGCCGTTTTCGAACACGACGACAGTCGGCATAGCCATGACGCGGTACTTGCGCGTGGCGTCGAGGTTGCGGTCGACGTCGACCTTGACAAACGTCACGTCGGGATGATCTTGCGCGACTTCGTCTATGACCGGCGCGAGCATTTTGCACGGTCCGCACCATGTGGCAAAGAAGTCGACAAAAACTTTATCCTTTTCGCCGAGCATAGCTTCCAACTCCGCTCCGCTGATCTCTTTTACGAATTCACTCACAGTAAAATACCTCCGTTTTTCTATATTATATCACACTTTGTGCAAAAAGCAACGAGAGGAAGCGAATATTTCATGCAAGTACGCCTCAGCGCGCGTCGATATCGCCGAGCAGAACTATGCGCCGTAGGTGCAATTTAAGCTGCAGGCAAAATATTGCAGCCGTCATGGCACCGAGCGTCCGACATTGCGTCTTTGTGAGCGTGTTTGACGCGATATGGATCAAAGAACTGCTTGGCGCAGCCGTAGTTGCGTTGAGCTGCGTATGAGGAAGAACGACTGTAAAGATAACGCTAAATAGTTTTAATTATTAATAATTATCTTTAATGATTATCTGAAAAATAGAATTAATATGATATATTTCAAATTCGCGCTATTGTGCGAAAATTTGAGCCAAAGCGCGCAACTTGTTTGCCAAAGCGCGCGCTTTACGTTATAATAGTGTTAATCAAATCAAGGAGCGACTTATGATCGACCTCAAGACCATTCATCAAGAAGACCCCGAACTCTTCTCCGCGATGGAGGACGAGCTCAAAAGACAACAGAACAACATCGAGCTGATCGCCAGCGAGAACATAGTTTCTCCCGCTGTCATGGCGGCGATGGGTACACACCTCACCAACAAATATGCCGAGGGCTATCCCGGCAAGAGATATTACGGCGGCTGCGAATACGTGGACGTCGTCGAGCGTCTCGCTATCGACCGCGCCAAGGCGCTGTTCGGCGCAGAGCATGCCAACGTCCAGGCTCATAGCGGCGCCAACGCAAATCTTGCGGTATTCTTCGCGCTGTTGCAGCCGGGCGACACCGTGCTGAGCATGAGTCTCGCGCACGGCGGTCATCTTTCGCACGGCAGCCCCGTCAACATTTCGGGCAAGTACTTCCACATTGTGCCTTACACCGTGGATGAAAACACCTGCCTCATTGATTACGACAAGGTAGCGGCTCTCGCCAAGGAATGCAAGCCGCGCCTCATACTTGCGGGTGCAAGCGCTTACCCGCGTCTTATCGACTTCAAGAGATTCCGCGAGATTGCGGACAGCGTCGGCGCGTATCTCATGGTCGATATGGCTCACATTGCCGGTCTCGTCGCGGCGGGAGTCCATCCGTCGCCCGTACCGTATGCGGACGTCGTGACTACGACAACGCACAAGACACTTCGCGGACCGCGCGGAGGGCTCATTCTTTGCAAGGAGCAATACGCCAAGCAGATCGACAAAGCTATCTTCCCGGGCACGCAGGGCGGTCCTTTGATGCACATCATCGCAGCAAAGGCGGTCGCGCTCAAAGAGGCGATGACGGAAGAGTTCAAAGCATATCAGACTCAGATCGTCCGCAACGCGAAGAAACTGTCCAACGAGCTTGTCGAGAAGGGCATCCGCCTTGTCTCCGGCGGCACGGACAACCACTTGATGCTCGTCGATCTGTCCGACACCGGTAGGACGGGTAAAGAGGTCGAAGCGCTGCTCGATCGCGCGCATATCACAGCAAATAAGAACGCAATTCCGTTCGACAAGCAATCTCCGTTCATCACCAGCGGTTTGAGGTTGGGTACGCCCGCCGTCACGTCGAGAGGGATGAAAGAGTCTGATATGGTGACAATCGCCGAGTGCATTTCCGACATTGTCAAAAACGGCGAGGAGGCTATCGAGCGCTGCGCCGCCAAGGTTGCCGCGCTCTGCAAGCAATATCCTATCTATGCAAACGATGTTATCAAATAAACAAAAGAAAATACAAGATGCATAAGAGCGATCCAAACGCGATACACAAAAGAGATTACGCCGTCCGTAAGGGCGGCGTTTTGCTGCCGGACAAAGATCGGAGAAAAACTGATTTTCACGGAAATTTACCGATGATAGACAGAAGAGGCGATAATGCAGCGAAAAGGTAGCGGAAGCGGAGGGATTCGTAAGGAGGAGCGGAGCGAGGACGGAATAGGCGAACGCAGAGAGCCGTCACGATTTCGGTGACCGACGTTCGTAGTGGAGCGGAGGGTGAGGCAAGGGGCGAGACAAAAAAGGGAGCGGCTTGTGCCTTGCTCCCATTTTTGGATCGCTTCACGCCGTAGCCCGAAGCGTTGGCGGCGAGTTGTCGCCTTTGTATGAACTTTGAGTTGCGATAAAAGCGATCAAGTAAAATCGTTTTATTTAATACACCGCGAAATTTTATCGCATTTCTATTTATGCGCCGTAATTAGTTGCAGGAATTCAGTATTTTATATATAACTCTTTCCTCATGTCCGTTTCTAACGCACCAATTAGGGTGATAGGTAAAAATATATTTTATGCCATTATCCTCTGTTATTGTTGTACAATACTCGTCTTTAACCCATTTTTCCTTTCCGTCTTTATATAGTTTTG
>CALWKU010000075.1 GCA_944381345.1 uncultured Christensenellaceae bacterium | reverse complement strand
AAGATGGACGAGTGGGAGAAGATTATTAAAGAATTGCAGCCCGACTGCGTCGCCGCGAATATGGGCAGCGATGTGCGTTGGGTCGGCAACGAGGCGGGCGTCAGCCGCGAGAGCGAGTGGAACGTCGTCAGCCGCGGCAACGCCGCCAATCAAAATTGGCAGACCAGCGAAGATCAGCAGGAAGAGCTGACCAGCGTCAACGCGACGGCAGAAGATCTCGGCAGCCGCGAATTGCTCGTCAAATATCAAGACCTTGTCTGGTATCCCGCCGAGGTCGACGTCAGCATCCGCAAGGGGTGGTTCTATCATTGGGATCAAGGTCCCAAGTCGCTCGAACACTTGCTCCAGATCTACTACAAGGCGGTCGGCGGCAACAGCAGCCTTTTGCTCAACGTCACTCCCGACAAGAAGGGTCTCATCCCCGACAAAGACGTCGAGAGGCTCAAGGAGATGGGCGAAGCGATCAATGCGAGCATGTCCGAGCCGATGGCGGTCGAGAGCATAAGAGTCGGCGACGGCACGGCCATGACCGCTTTGGACGCGGCGACGACCGCGAACCTGCTCGACGAGAGCACCTACGACGGCTATACGCTGAGCAAGGAGAACAACGAGTATGTCATCGAGATCAAGCTCGACGGGCCTGGACAGCTCGGCAGGATAGACCTGCGCGAAGATCAGCGTTCGTCCCAGCGCGTCGAGGAGTTCGAGGTGTGGGTGCTCAATTCCGAGACGGGCAAGTGGCAGCTGATCGGCGACAGCACGATCATCGGCAACCGCCGCATATTGATGTTCGAGAACGCGCCGACGACGGACACCGTCCGCATCACGATAAAACAGTCGCGTTCCAACCCCGTGTTGAGAAGCATCTCGCTGTACGCGAAATAACGAAAGCATAAAAAGGCGTTTGCAAAAGAGGAGCGCGGTCTCGAAACGGGCCGCGCTCTATGTTTTGCGTACATGTATTGAGAAAACGTGTTAAAAAGCAAAGCCGAGCGCGGCGATCGCGAGGTATGCGCAGCTTTTCGGGATCATCAACATGCCTATCTTCGGCTTACGTTTTGCAAACGCCGCGACGGGCAGATAAAAGGCGAAACTTGCCGCGATCGCCAGCGCAACGGCAAGCGCGGCGGGCGTCGCTGTCGCCAGCATGCCGTATTGCGTGGCGGTTACCGCGCCGAGGGCGACAAATGGCAGATTCCGCAGCAGCGGAAGGAAAGACGGCTCGTCCGCCGAAAACGAGCGCGGGACGAGACACAGCGCGACGCGTACCGAGGAGAGGGCGATGACGGCGGTCGCCGAGACTGCGTCAAATCCGTACAGCGACGCCGCGCGCCACCAAAGCAAAGCGTAAAACAAAGTCATTGTCACCGACGCGGCGGTTTTGCCCGCGCGCTCTGCGGCACTTGTCCTGCCCGTGGCAAATCGGTATATCCGAGGAATCAGGTGCAGCGCGTCACCGACAAACAGGATCGTCGTCGCGGCGCCCCACAGCGCGCGTCCGGTTGCAAGCAGCCCTGCCGCGAGAGAGAGCGACGCGGTCAGATAGAGCGCGTCGAACGCGCTCTCGGCGATGTGCGCGGCGTAAGTTTTTGATGAGGAATCGTTTTGCATATACAGCATTGTTGACAACAGTACGCATAGCTATGCGCACAAGTCCAAACGGGTGGGCTGCCGCGATTTCAAAGATAAGTTATGCTAAAGAACGAGAGCAAGCACGTATAAACTAAGAGGTGCAACGGCAAAGAGGAAAGAGCCGTCAAGGAAATGAGCGCTTTTGCTCCAAGTACAGTTTCTATAGCCTCGCCGATCTGCAAGAATAATTAAAGCGATACAATGGGGAGTGCAACCAAACTCATATGCGCCCGTTCGGCAGACAGTCGCTTGACCGACACCTTGTCGATTTTGACGACATCGGCGTACCGGACGATCGACAAATCAACAGGCGTCTGCTTGCGTATTGGCAGCATTGTGTTGACAGCGAGGGCGCGCGGTGCTAAAATATCGAGCGAACAAGGAGATCTTATGGACGGATACAAGCTGGAAATGCATCTGCACACGTCGCGCAACAGCGACTGCGGCAAGGAGTGTCCCGCGGATATTGCAAAGATATATGCGGATGCGGGATACGACGGCATAGTATGCACCAATCACCTCAACCGCAACGATCTTTACGGCTATGTCGCGCCTCCGTGGCGACGCTTTTTTAGGAGCATTTCCGATTGCTGGCTGCGCGATCTTTTGGAACTGAAAGAGGAGGGCGCAAAGGTCGGCATAGACGTCTTTGCGGGCGCAGAGGTCTCGCCCGACGAAGTGACCTACTACAAGCCGGATCATCCGTATGCGGAGTTTTTGCTGTACGGCGTCACCGTGGACGAGCTGCGCGAGCAGTGCGAAAAGTTTTTGACGATGACCCAAAGGCAGCTGTTCGAGTGGTGCGACAGCCGAGGGATATTGATGGTGCAGGCGCATCCTTACCGCGAAATGTGCGATGTCACGGATACTTCGTTGCTGCACGGCATAGAGATATACAATCTTCATCCGGGGCACGATTCGCGCAACGATCTTGCGGTCGAGTTGTGCGGCAGGACGGGGCTTATCCCGACCGGAGGCAGCGACTTCCACTACCGCGGCGGAGAGGGAGGGGGAGTGATCCTTTCCCGCCGTCCAAAAGACGAAAAAGACCTTGCCTCGGTTTTGCGCGAGCGCAGTCACAAAGTTATCTCAGTCAAGGAATAAATGCGAAAAATAAACACGGGCGTCAAAAACACCCGTGTTTTCGTATGTCGAAAAGTCAGTTCAGCCACGCCAATGTTCTCTCTTCAAAGACGGACTCGCCGTCGTCGTTGCACGCAAACAATGTTATCCCGTTCGGAGACAGTATTACGCGGCTTGCGATGAATACGCCGTCGTTGTGGCCGCCGTCTATAAATACGGGAAGGTCGGGATAGAGTTCGGTATCGAGAGAGCAATAGTGCCAATGTCCCGACAGGGTCAGCGATGTGTTTAAGCGTTTCAAAGCGGCTATGGCACGGTCGGTCAGCTCCGTTTCGAGAAAGAAACGCGGCGAGTGGCAGACGGCGATCGTCTTTTCGTCCCCGCTCAGCGATTCCACCCAAGCCGTGTTCTCGGCTCGATAGGCGGCGAAGTCGGCGAGTCCGCCGTATTCGTCGTGTCCGTCCTCTTTGTCCTCTCCGCTGTCGAGTACGACAAAGCGATAGTCGCCCGCTTTGACCTCAAAGAAGAACTCGTCCAAGCCGAGCGCGTCCGCAAGATATGGCGCGTATGCGCCGCGCGTTTCGTGGTTGCCGCGCGTATATACTACCGGCATGGCGCCTCTGCTCAAATCGCCGCCGAAAGCTACCAGATAGCGCACGAGTTCATCCTCGGTGTTGAGGTCGGGCGACGCGTCGCCCAACAAGATGACGCCGTCATAGTCGCCGAGATAGCCTACCGCCTGCTTTGCCAAGTCGTTGCGGGTGTGCCAATCGGAAACGCAAAGCCAGACCTGCGTTTCGCCGTCGCAGGGAACGAACGAGTATTTTTCGGAGGTGATCGTCTTGCCTCTGCGGCTGCCATAGGCGTAAGGTTCGAACATCTGCGTCGAACCTACGGAGTAGCTGTTGTTGTCAAGGTGTTCGTAAGGGACGCGTACGGAGTGGACGCGCGAGTCGCATTCTATCTTGCCCTGTTTTTGGTCGTAAACGCGGTAGGTCTCGCCCTCGTATTCGTATTCCACATACCCCGTTCCCTCGTCCGTCGTTGCGAACACGATCGAGTAGTCGCTGCCGGTATCCAACACCATCGGCGCGGACTCAAAGTCGTAGATCGCGGGAGAGTAGATCGTCAGCGCCGCCCCGAGAGTCAATGCGGCGGCGGCAACGGAGACGACGGCAATGCGCGCGATCTTATTTTTGATTTCGGGAAAGAATATCGCAAAGAATACGATCGCAAAGTACAGAAGGGCATAAGGCGTGAGTCTCGCCGCTTCTTGCAATACTATGGGAGAGGTTTCTTCTCCGCCGGAGATCAACAGAACGACGTTCAGGATGCAAAACGCGGTCGTAAAGAAGTCCGTGACCGCGAACGCGGCGGAAAAAGGCGCGGAGCGCGCATCAAGGAAGTCGCGCTTTTTGAACGCGAGCGCCGCCCAGACGGTCGCGACGACCGCGTTGACGACGATCAGCCAAAACAGTATCTGAGTAAAGCCCGCGAACAGAGCAATGTCCAAAAAGACGTGTTGGTTGCTGCGGCTCGCATAGAAGAACATCGGCGACAGCGCCGCCAAGACCGCAAATACGGAAGCGGTGATCCCGGAAAGTGCAGCCCGTCGGAATTTATTCATAGGTCATCCTGTATTGCGCCGGCGACCGGCGGAAAAGATGCGGACGCCGCGTTGTGATCAAAAATATCTGTCCCGGAGTCGAGCCGTTCGAGAGGAGTCTTGTGGAGAAAACGAACGAATAAACGCCCAAGAGCCGCATAACGGCGGAGTTTCTCATGATTTTCTCCTGCTTTAATTTTACTTCAAAAGCGGCGTGTTGTCAATATCGAAAACAAAAAACCGCGCGGCGGAGAAAAATATATCAAAATCGCTTGCAAACGCGCGCGCAAAGGTATATAAATATTCGCGGATATGGAAGAGCAGAACAGGGACGTCGCAAAAAGATCCAAATTGTATGTGGTCAAAGGCATACTCAAAAGCCGCATAGTACTGATCGTCGCGCTTGCGGCGGCGGCGGTCACGTGCTTTTTCGTACCGCCGGACGCAGGCTATGCCGATTATTTCGACCTCGACACGCTGTCATGTCTGTTCTGCACGCTCGCCGTCGTCAGCGCGCTAAAACGCCGTCGGTTTTTCGAGTGGCTGGCGGTCAAGATAGTCACCGCGTTCGGCAATATGCGCCGCGTGACGTTCGCGCTCGTGTTTGTCACCTATTTCGGGTCGATGATCATGGCGAACGACATGGCGCTCATCACGTTTCTGCCGCTCGGTTGGCTCGTGCTGTCGTCTTGCGGCAAGACAAAATACACCGCGTTCATCTTTGTCATGCAAAACGTCGCTGCCAATCTCGGCGGTATGCTGACGCCGTTCGGCAATCCTCAAAATTTGTATCTGTATTCGTTTTTTGACATCGGCGCGGGCGAATTCTTTGCGATCATGGCAGTGCCGTTTGCGGTCGCGTTCTTGTTGATCGCGGGTACATGCTTTGTCGTCAAGCCCGAGCCTATCGTGTTGCAGACCCATCCCGAACCCGCGCCGCCGTTGTGGAGAACGATCGTTTATTTTGTGCTGTTTGCGCTGTCGGTGATGATCGTATTCCGCGTATTTCCGTACTATGTCGGACTGATTGTCGTCACGGTCGCTTTGCTCATACTCGAACCGAAATGTTTCTTGCGCGTAGACTACGGATTGCTGCTGACGTTCTGCGCGTTCTTTGTCTTTTCGGGCAACCTCGCGCGGATATCAGCCGTCCGGGACTGGTTGGCGTCCCTCGTCGCGCTGTCGCCGCTGCTCGTCGGCACAGCCACCTGCCAGGTGATAAGCAACGTGCCGTCGGCGGTGCTGTTGTCGCGCTTTACGGCAGATTATCGGCATCTGCTCATCGCGGTCAACATAGGAGGATTGGGGACGCCGATATCTTCGCTCGCAAGCCTTATTACGCTCGGTGAGTACCGCAAGCGCGAACCGGGTAAGACGCTGCGCTATCTCGGATTGTTTTCTCTGATCAACTTTTCTTATCTTGCTGCGCTGATCGGATCGAGCTATCTGTCAGACCTCATTTTTTGAGCAAAGTAAAACAAAAATACGCAAAAAAGAAAGAGAATGCAGACCGCTTTTTCAGGCAATGCGAAGCGCGGTTCGGAACATCTGTCCCGAACCGCGCTTGTTTTGTCTCAAAACGAGCCGAAAAATTCCCGTTACGTTCTGTCCGAGCAGACGAGCGCGGCAGCGCCGAGGATGCCGGCGTCGTTGCGCAGCGACGCGATCTTGACCGCGACGCGCGGATTGAATTTGGCGCCGAACGCCTCGGCGTCCATCTTTTTTTGCAGAGGGGATGTCAGACGTTCTCCCTCTTTGGAGATCGCTCCGCCGAGCAATATGACGTCGGGACGGAAGATGTCCGCCAAATTTACCAAGCCTTCGCCCACATAGTCTATATACCGGTCGACGACCTGCTGTGCCGCTTTGTCGCCGCGCTTTGCCGCAACGAACGCCGTCTTGCCGCTGACTTTTCCCTCGGCGGCAGCCTCTTGGTGCATGAGCGAATCGGGATGAAGATCCATCGCAGCCTTTGTCTGACGGATGAGCGCGCTGACGGACGCATACGCTTCCCAGCAGCCGCGTCTGCCGCAGTTGCAGCGTTCGCCGCCGCATACGATGACCATATGTCCCGCCTCGGCGCCCGCGCACTCTCTGCCCTCGAACAGCTTGCCGCCGATGATTATGCCGCTGCCCACGCCCGTGCCCAACGTCACAAAGACGATGTCGCGGTAGCCTTTGCCCGCGCCGAACACATATTCGCCCAAAGCCGCGCAATTGGCGTCGTTATTTATGTATATGGGGACGTCGTAAAACTTTTTGAGCTGCGCAACTACGGGGACGCGTTCGAGCGGAATGTTGTTGGAATAGCGTATTATGCCCCGTTCCGAATCGACCGAACCCGGCTGACCGATTCCGATGCCGAGGATGTCGCCTATGCCGACCTTGCCCTCTGCAAGCACGCCGTCGACAACCTTGCGGATGTCCTCGGCAATGCCGTATTCTTCGCTGTAACGCTGAGTTTCGACGGTGTATCTTGCCGTTATGTCGCCCGCCTCGGTGACGAGTCCGCCCTTGATGCTCATCCCGCCTACGTCTACTCCGATGTAATACATATTTTCACCTCTTTATTGTCTGCCGCCGTGGCGGCGTGGTTTCAAAAATGGAAACGTCGCACTATTTCCGCCCACAGCTCGTCTTTTGCGAACGCGACGAAACAGATCATCGACAGCCCGCACAGTCCTGCGCATATCGAGGCGGGGATGACCTCGTCGATCACTCCCGTCGCATAGAGAATGATGGGGACAAATCCGATCAAGCTGATCAGCAGATTGTCGACGAGCAGAGACGGTTCTTTGTTGATCAGACTTGCCGCCGTGATGCCGAGCGCAACCACCGAAATGCCCAATATGATGGGTACGGCATAATCGAGCAGCCAATTGTTGCGTTCCTCGAACAGCGGATTGAGTACCGACTGCGCCGCCCACAGGATCAAAATAATCATAAAGATCTGCCAAAAGATCTTGATCCAGATGCTGCTGTTGGACAGCACGGTGTTGGCGACGGTCAGATAGCCGTATGCGAGAACCGCCATCACGATCGTAAACCAATACACATCGGGCGTGAGAGTCAGATTGAGCGCGACGCATACGCCGACGGCTATTGCGGCGATCGAAAGATATAGGTTGTGGAAGTTTACGCGTGAGCCGCGCCGCTTGATCTTGTCCGTCTTGGGAGGGAAGTTGGCGTGGGTCTCGCCCCCGTCGTCGACCGCCAATTCGTGGCACAGAGGGCAGATCCCGCTGTCGTCGTCTATCTCGACGCCGCAATACTTACAGCGCATTTTCCACCTCCCAATAGTTTGACGCAACGCGGACGGCAAGTCCTGCGTCGTGCAAGTATTTTACAAACGCTTTTTCTGTATCCGTGTCCGTTATCGAACGTGTAAAGTTGATACAGATAGTGTCGAACGTCGTGACCGCCGTCACGGTGATAGGACTCTTTTTGTTGGCGGCGATGGAGTAGTAGCAGTCGCGCACAAGCGGACGGAAACTCTCGGGCAGTTTCATTATGCCCACGCTTGAAAAAGTCGCCGTCTTTTTGTGTTTGCCGAAAAAGAGGTTTGAAAAGTTAAAGATCAGCTTTTTGAGGAAGAGCGGCGTCAGCCTCAACGGCAAAAACTTTTCCGCATATACCGTCGTCGAGATTTTGGCGCTCAACACGTCTTTTTGAGTGTCGGCGGCGAGCTTTTCGTGGATGTGCGCGATCAGCTCGTCCATCTTCATGTCGCCGGACGACATCACTCCTATCCTCGAAAACAGCGAGAAGTTGCGCACCGTCTCGGACGGAAATATGCGTCTGAGGTTGATGGGTACGAACAGCTGTATGTTCTGCGGCGGCAGGTTGAGAGGCTTGATCTTCGCCTCGTACAGGCTGAGAATGAACAGCGCGCCTATCATCTCCGTCACCGTCGCTTTGTGGGCGCGGCAAAAAGACAAAAACGCTTTTGCGTCGGCATATACGTTGATCTCGCCCATGCCGGGTCCGTCAAATTCCGCGCCGGGTATCATGTATGCGGTCTGTCCTTTGAGAGAGTCGATGGGCAGTTCGGACAGCTTTTTCTTTTGATAGTAGGTTTGGAAGCTGTCCTCATATTCTTTGGGATTGGGCGGTGAGTTGACGGTCAGCACAAGCTGTTCGCCGTCCACGTCTTTGCCCAGCATACGGAAGTAGGTGAACAGCAGGCTCTTCATGAACTCGGACGCGCCTTTGCCGTCGGTCAGAGCATGGAAAAATTCGCCGTATATATTGTTGCGGAAATAGGATATGCGGAAGTAAAATCCGCCCGCGTTGTTGGGCGTAATGCGGCGCAGCGCGACCGGACCCGCCTCGTATACGCGAGGTTTGCCGGTGTGTTCTTCAAAATAGTGCCAAAAGACTCCCTTTTTGAGCTTCACGTTTATGGAAGGGAAACGCTTGACCGTTGCTACCAGAGCTTCGTTCAGTACGGCAGGCTCGACGTCTTCGTAGAGGCGAAAGGCGAGACAGAACAAGTTTTGCTGATTCTTGTTTGCCATCATCGGGAATATCTTTGCGCTGTTGTCCAGCCGCAGCCATTTCGAAAATTTTCTCGCCATAAAAATATTATAACATATATCCGTAAAGAAATGAACACTTTTGACGCATTTGCAGCGGTGCGTTTTATCGTCGGAGGTACGGGCATACACTTGCATATGATGTCTTACGAGTATCTTGCCGTATTTTTCGCCGGGGCGGCGGCGTTCGGCTTGACCGCGTTCTTGGGCGGAGTGCGAAAAAGGGGCGCGATCGCCGTCATTACGCTCAACATTCTGTTCGGCTTGTTTTATAGTGTTGCCGAGGTCGCGCTCGACGCGTCGACGGCGCTGTCTTGTTTTGTGTCGGGGTATGGAGGGATAACGGGGCAATTCGTTTTTTCGCTGATCGGAGCGATCGCCGCATAAAAACGCCGCTCCCGAAAGAGCGGCGCATATCGTCTTGTGTTTGTCAGCCGACCAGGTCTTGCAACAGCTCTCCGACTTTGCCGAGCAGGTTTTGATCGACGAGGAAACTGCCGATCGGATCTGCGGCGGCGTTTTTGACAAAGAAATTCACTTCTTCGAGAGCGGGACCGAGTTCGACGACCACCCACGTGAGGAACAGGGCAAACGCAAAGCCCTTGACCGCGCCCATTATGATGCCGAAGAAACGGCTGGCGCCGTGTTGTTTGTGGCGAAGGAAGATGCGTTTAAGGAAGTACCATATGATGCCGGTGACTATCCACATTGCGATCAAGCCGACGCAGAAAAGCGCTATGTCAAGCAAAACGTCTATCGTCAGATTGCCGTACAGAGGCTCGCTTGTGTCGCCGAGCGATTCCCCCAGCGCGTCCGTGATCATCGGTCCGCCTATGTACATTGCCGCCATTGCGCCGACGATTACGACAAGGAACTTGATCAAGAACAACAATTCCGCGCCGAAACCACGGAAGAAACCCACGATAAGACCGATCACGACAAAAGCCAAAGCGGCGATCGCCAAATACGACAGCGGCAGATCGGGCAAGATGTCCCCAAGGTCCACGTTCAACAGAAGATTCATTCAAACACCTCTCGCGTGCTTTGTCGCAAACGCAAAACGGCGCGCAAAAGCACTATAACGATTGACTTTACATATAATATAGCAAAAATTTGTGCGCAAGTCAATATATTTGCAAATATTTACAAAAGTTTGTTTGAACGGGAAGTCAGGGGCAATAATAGGTGCATGAACATGACCGAAAACAGATCGCCCCGCATTGTATTTGTCTGCATAGGAACACCGAGGATAACAGGGGACAGCCTCGGACCGAGAGTGGGCAGTATGCTGATCAAAGCCAATGTCGATGCATATGTTTACGGCACTCTTGACAGACCAATAACTGCGATTAATCTACACAGATACCGAAAAATGCTCGCTGCATACCACCGCGGAGACATAATAGTCGCAATAGATGCGACGATGGGAAGTCTTGCCGACATCGGCGCTATCAAACTTGCCGAAGGAGGGCTTCGTCCGGCGGGAGCGTTCAGACGCCGCAGCGCAAAGCTCGGAGATGTAGGCGTGATGGCGATCGTCGGAGAGAGGGAAGGAGATATGCTGCTCCAACTCAAAGTCGCCGACGAGCGATTTGTCGAGAAAATGGCGGAAGAGGTGTTCAGAATCGCCGAGGAAGCGTGTCGAAAGGTTTGATGCATCCTCCGATCGTGGATGCGTTCAACGCTCAAGGTGTTCTTATTATATAATTATTGACTATTAATACACCATATGATAATATAGTTAGTGAACAAAGATATGTTCAAGGAGGAGCTTATGAAAAAGAAACTTGCATTTATGATCGTTGCGATGCTTGCCGTCGCGGTCTGCGCGGTGTCGTTCACGGCATGCAATTCTAGTACGAACCCGAAAAAGCTTTACGAGACCTTGTCGGAAAGTCGTTCTTCAATGACGGTGGAAGTGTCACTTCTCACTTATGATGAGTACTACAGAAATTTAGGACAGGGCTTTGTGTTTACGGAGAGAAGAGGAAACAGAACAAGCTACGCTCTTGTCGTAAACGGGCAAGAGCTTTACAATGACGAGTACGTCATACAAGAGTTAACTGATTGGGCATGGTATGTCCACAATACCGACAACGAGGAATATGAAGTATATTTTATCGACGGCACAGAAGACAGCTATGATGACACAGATGGCAGTCCGACAGTTCTTCTTTATGATGAGATCGAGCTCGGCAACGGTAGCGTCTATACATACGATCAGTCAACCGGGACGGTCTCCGCTTCGGGCGGTATAAGCGACAAACCCACGCTCGTTCAACAGGGGAAGAAGTTTACGTTCGACGATGTTACGCTCGAAGTTTTTGAGAGCGGAGCCGTGCAGGTATACGACAAGGACGGCGAGGCGCTGCACCTTGTCAACCTAAACAATCTCTTGCCCGGTCACGGCAGTTACGACATCATAACTTTGACAGGGGAAGGCGTATTTTTACAAGAAAAGAAACAAGTCCCCGACAGCGAGAAAGATTACGATCTTTTCGAAGACGGAGCCAAATTTAAGCTTGCACAATACAAATATGAATGGAAAAACGGCAAGATCTCCGATGTCGATCTCGGATATGTGTTTCCGGGAACGACACAGATCGAATATTCAGATGTGATATTGAGGCTTGCCGTTGCGCAAATAACAAAACTGCAACAATTTAATGTCATGCAAGTCGACGACGACAAGCTGCCGGTCGACTACGGGGTCGTGCTTTTCGACGAAGAGCTTAAAGTAGCATATGACATCCCCGGGATCATGCCGGGTGCGGAAAGCGTGAAACGTTTCGGTAACTACCTCGCAATTTCCGACGGAGCGCTCGTCAGATACTACAACAGCGACGGCGACATGGTTGCGGAATACGCGGAAGGTTCCGTTGTAGAAGACGCCAGCGGCTTGCTCAAAAACGGCTACGATTACTTTACCGTTGAAGGGAAGCATGTGCTTACGGCAAACCCGGAAGAGGTGATTCTGCTTTGGTCGGTAGAAGGAATGTTATACTACTATCAAGAAAGCGACGACATTGTCAGAGTATATGATGTAGCAAAAGGCTCTCCACAAGAAATTTGCGAGTCCATAGATTTCTCGGTAATCGGAGGGTTGTTTTATGAAGAGGACGAGGGCGCTACGTGTGCATTGTATCGCATAGATACCGGCGAACTTGTCATTGACAATTATTCGGACAACAGAAAGATACATGCCGGAAACGAAACCTACGATTTCGTGATCGAGGATGACGGAGAATTCTATTATATCGACGTAGAAACGGTGTTCTCCTGACAATACAGGCGGCGGAGCTGCGGCTCCGCCGCCTTTTTCGCCGGGAACTTTGCAAGTACGACAGGACGAATCCGTAGGGGATTTTGCGCAAGTTGCTAAATGTTTTTGACAAAACGCAAGATATGTGATATCATTATCTCACTTGACCGATACGGAGAAATACCCAAGAGGCCGAAGGGGCTCCCCTGCTAAGGGAGTAGTACGGGAAACCGTAGCGAGGGTTCAAATCCCTCTTTCTCCGCCAGTCAGAACCTAAATCGAACCCTCGGTTTAGGTTCTTTTTCTTTATTCTTTTCCGCTTTTATTATTGCATATAACGTCGTCAAACCGCCTATATCGGCTTGTAGCCGTTTGTATTGTATTTGGTCAATCGCATACAAGCGGACGGTTTATGCCGCGAAAGCCGCTTGATGTGAGAAAGGCGTATGGTAGGCTATTTGCCAACGGCAAACAAAAAGCCCCTTGGGGCGTTTGGTCTTGGCTCTTTGCCTAAATACCATACGCCGCAGAGGCTCGCGTCAAGCGGAACGTGGAATAAATAGTCCGCG
>CALWKU010000074.1 GCA_944381345.1 uncultured Christensenellaceae bacterium | reverse complement strand
GGTAATGCCGCGATCATAATTTACTCAGTGCGCTCAGCGCATCAAACGCCCCGTATCTATTTTCCCGTTTCCTCTCAACTGCGCCGTAATTCTTCCGCGCCGACTATGTTCTGCTCGGATCAGTATCTATATTATCGATTATTACTAATTATTTTTAATTATTTTGACATAAAAACACTTCGCCTGTTTTAACTTGACAAGTACCGATATATATTTCGCTTGCAAGTCAACTCTGCCCGCCTCTTTTGCGAAATAATATATATTTTTTCATTGTTGACGTTTCAGGAGCTACCCGTCAGCTTACAAAACGGTTTTGTCCGCATCTTTCGCAAAAAATTCATGCGGACTTTCCCGGCGACAGCCCGTTAGTTTCAAAACAGCTTTTTCCTATCTTATGCAAAACTGATTGATTTTTGAACGCTCCTCACGCGTTTTACGCGCGCTTTTATGGTTGCGTTTTGCGCCGAATCAATCATGCAAGGTATTCCTGTCAAACAGCGAGCAGGCAAAGAACTCCTCAAAACTCATATCGAAACCTTCGCATATCGCATACAAAGTTTTCAGCTTTACCGAAGTGCTTCTCTTCTTCTTGATGGAAGATAACGTCGTCTGCGGAACACCGCTCCGCGCGGACAATTCGTATTTGGTAATATTCCTCTCTATACACAGCTGTTCGATACGCAGCGCTACCGCGTCCTCCAAAAGCATACTGCCTCCTCTGTTAAAGTAATTTGATTATCTAATGGCAGTATAAATATTTTTCTCCGTCTTTTACTGCTATACGTCGTATATTTGCTATTTCTCCGAATTTTTGATAATATATCGTAGTAGAAAGTTATGACGATTACCTTTATCGGACATCGGAAGCCGCAATTTTACAACGGTTTCCGCCAACAACTTAAAGAGCTTCTCCTCTCCCTGATCGACGACAGAAACGCCGATATCTTTTTGTTTGGCAGCAGAAGCGATTTCAACGACTTGTGCCTTGAAGTCGTGACCGAGATCCAAAAGGAACGCCCCGACATAAAACGAGTATACGTCCGAGCCGAATACCCCCACATCAACAAAGACTACGAAGACTATCTGCTCGGATACTACGACGCCACCTACATCCCGAAAAATGTCGCCGAGGCAGGCAAAGCGGCTTATGTCGAACGCAATTTTCATATGATCGACAAGGCAGACCTCTGTATTTTCTACTACGATGAAAACTACAAGCCTCCCCTCAAGTCTTTCGCAAGAGGACGTCTCAACCGTGAACAGCCTAAAAGCGGAACGAAAACCGCGTACGAATACGCGATCAAGCAACAGAAGAAAATCATAAACCTTTTCGGCTTATCCGCTCGTTGAATATGCTTTGAAAACACATATTGTCAATTATTCTTAGTTGTTTTCGATTATTTTGACATCAAAAACACTTCGCCCGTTTTGACTTGACAAGTCCCGATATATTTTGCTTGCAAGTCAACTTTGTCCGCTTTTTTGCAAAAATATTCTGATTTTTAAGGCGGTCGTTTTGAGCAGCGGCATTTATGATTTTCAATCGCGTTTGTCCGCCTCGTTTTGAAAATATTTTTGCTGCCGGCAGCATTCTTCGGCGGTATTTCTCCCGATCGCGCGTTTTGCCCGCCGCTCTCGGCAATTTATATTTATCCCGTTATCTTGCGCATTGTCGTTACCGATTCTTTACGAAGAGTTTACGTCGCTTTACTTTTTAATGTGCGCGCTTGCGTTGCGTATATGCACGCGGATATGCTATAATCGAGGTGTCCAAGTCTTTGGCAAGCCGCGAACATGACGCGGCTATACAACAGGAGGAATTTTATGGACAGTCAAGACACGACCAAGACGATCGCCGCCGATCAGCCGCAGGACACCTGCCGTCCCGAAGACGTCATCCCCAAAAAGGAGAAGGTGATCTACGGCGCAGCCGATCTGTTCGGCGGTGGTCAGGCGGCATTCATCAGCGTCATTCTTCTCGCCTTTTTCACCGACATCATCGGCATAGACGCTGCAGTCGCAGGCACGGTGATCATGATCTCCAAGATTTGGGACGCGATCATCGACCCGTCGATGGGCATCATCTCGGACAACACCCGTTGGTCCAAATTGGGCAGACGCAAGCCGTACATGATCATCGGCGGCGCGTTGATCCCGTTCGGGCTTGCGTTTTTGTTCGCTCCGATCACGGACTTCGGTCCGACGTCCCAGGTCGTGTGGATGGTCTTTGCATACATCGTCTACACTTCCATCTCGTCGCTGTCGCAAGTACCGTATATGGCGATGAGTTCGGATATCTCGATGGACTACAAACAGCGCAACAGCGCCAACACCTACAAGCTGCTGTTTGACGTGATCGCAGCCGGCATCTTCTATCTTGCGCCGTCGCTGCTCTGGACGGAGGTGACATCGGGCAATATGCCCTATCTCCACTTCTACTTTGTCATCGTGTTCGGTTTCGGTTTGATCTTTGCTGTGCCGCTCGTCGTCGCGGGCTTTCTCATCAAGGAGCGCGCGCCGTTCGACCTCGACAAAAAGGAAAAACTCAACATCAAGGACTTCTTCCGCTGTCTCACCGTCAAGTCGTACGTTTGGCATCTGTTGATGTACGTCACGGCGTTCCTCACCCTCGACATGGTCAGCGCGCTTGCGATCTACTACACAAACTACATCGGCGGCGCGGCGACAGGCGTCGTCGTCGACCTCGGCTTTACGAAAATAAAAATGGGCTCGATCATGATTATAGGTCCGATGATGGTCAGCGCGGCGATCGGCATCCTCATCTCCTATGTCATCAAAGCCAAGTTCTCAAAGCAAGCCGCGTTCCGCGCGGGACTGCCGCTGTACATCTTGGGAGCGATCCTGCTGGCGTGCTATCAGCCGGATTGGAATCCCATCTTCATCCCGATATTTGCAATGATCATGGGCTTCGGCTTTGCGGGGGCGCAATCCATGCCGTGGCTCGTCTTTGCGGACACCGTCGACGTCGCCGAACTCAAATTCGGCTATCGCCCCACCGCCAATATGTCGGGCGTTATGACCTTTATGCGCACGCTTGCGACCGCGTTCGGCACGGGCATGGTCGGCTGGGTACTCGGCGCGGCAAACTATGTCGAGCCGTCCGGCGGAGACGGCGCGCCGCTTCCCGATCAGCCCGACAGCGTACTCACCGCGATCCGCGTACTGCTCGCCGTCGCCGTTACTGTCCTGCTGACTATCGGCTTTGTCTCGTCGCTCCTCTACCGCGTCACCGACAAGCGACTTGCGCGCATCCGCTACTTCAACGACAAGCGCAAAGAAGTCGGCGAAGAAGGATTCACCCCCGAAGAAAAAGAAGAGTACGACAAGCTGCGCAAGATGTTGTGCTGATCATTTACTTTCAATTGAAAGATACGGCCGAACCCGCATTCGGTCGTATCTTTTACTTCAAGGTCAAAACGCCCTCGCAAACGCGTCGGACAAATCGGCGCGATTTTATTCAATGTTTTGCATATGTTTCTTATTGAATTTTGTGTTGATCGGGCGACGATATTTCGACAGCCGTTTGTGCGATTTCAATAAGTTTTTGACAAGTCTTTTGCGGTATTTGGATCGGGTCGTGCACGTATTCGTCCCGTATCCGAAACGTTTTGCCGCCTTTGTCGTTACGCTTACTTCTCTTCCCCGGTCTTATAGTTGAATTTGAGCTGTTTTGTCTCTCCGTCCTCCGTATATTTCACGGTCAGGATATCTCCGTCGAGGTCGGCGCTTTGCACTCTCACCTCTCTTGCGCGTACTGTGTCGGCAAAGATCTTGCGCTGCTCGTCGCCGTAATCGGATACATTGTCGGACACAAACAGCAGCGAACCGAACAGCCCGTTGATCTTTGCGAGAAGTTTGCGTCTTTCCCACGTCATCGAAATGTTGCTGTCGCGCAGCAAGAACACGTCGGGATCGTTGAAGAACGCTCTGCCGTCCAGCCCCCGGCGGAATATGGTGCAAAGCACCGTCTTTGCTGTGCCGACGTCCTCGCGCGTCTTGTGCGTGCTGTACGACCAATTGAGCGCGACGTCGGGACCGATACGGCAAAAGTCGACCTTGCCGAACGCGGGCATAAGCGGCACGCCGCAGCCGATGATCAGCTTGTCGCCGACGCAATCGCGTATGAAATCCATCGCCTCGCACATGATCCTGCCGCGGCTCTTGCCGTGCATCGGGACGACGCAAGCGGCGTAGAGGAAGTCGAGTTTGACCAAGTCGTAGCCCCACTCGCGAAGCACGACGTCGAAGAACTTGCGTATGTATGCGGCGGCGTCCTTGTTGTAGAAGTCGATGGGATAGAACACGCCCCAAT
>CALWKU010000073.1 GCA_944381345.1 uncultured Christensenellaceae bacterium | reverse complement strand
ACTTTTGCTCGCTCTGCATCTCTTTGAGTTCGAGCGGCTGCCCTTCGGTAAAGTCGGGCAGCGTCTTGGAATCCTTTTCCTCGCTCTCCGTCATCGGGGTGTAAGCGGCGAGCCAGCCGTTGAATTTGAGCGTGCGCCCTTTGAGCGTGTATCCGCAGGTATGCTCGTCTTTGTACGAAATGATGTGTACGTTGAGCGTGTCGTAACTCGCGCTCTGCATCTGCGAGGCGACGAAACGGTCGAAGATGAGTTTGTAGAGGCGGTAGACGTTGCGCTGCACCTTGTCCTTGATCGAATCGGGCGTGACCGAAAGAGAGATCGGTCTTATCGCCTCGTGCGCGTCCTGCGCGCTCGCCTTTGTCGTATATATGTTGGGGCGCTTGGGCGCATACTTGTCGCCGTAGACGGAACGGATGTAGTCGAGAGCCTCGTTTTGAGCCTCAGCCGCAATGCGTACGCTGTCGGTGCGGATGTAGGTGACGAGCGCGATTTGACCCATCCCGGGAATGTCGACGCCCTCGTACAGCTGCTGCGCGATCTGCATTACCTGAGCGGCGGTCAAAGACAGCTTTGCCGACGCGTCCTGCTGCATAGTCGAGGTTGTGAACGGCGGCTGCGGCTTGGAGACGGACGTGCTGCGCTTGACCTGATCTACGCTCCACACGCCTTCCTTGCTGCGGTTGACGATCTTTTCGGCGGTCTCCTTTGTCCTGACCTTGTACTTTTTGCCGTCAACGTCGGCGAACTCGCACTTGAATGCGGCGCTGCGCCTGTCTTTGAGCAAAAACGCATATATATTCCAATATTCCTCGGGCTTGAAGTCGCGGATCTCGCGCTCGCGGTCGACGATCATCTTGAGCGCGACCGACTGCACGCGTCCTGCGGACTGTCCGCTTTTTATCTTGCGCGAAAGAATGGGCGAGATCTGATAGCCGACCAACCTGTCCAACACGCGGCGCGCCTGCTGTGCGTCGACGAGGTTCATGTTGATGCTGCGCGGATTGTCGAGCGCCGCCAACACCGCCTTTTTGGATATCTCGTTGAATACGATGCGAATGTCTCCGCCCTTGATGCCGCAGACGTTTTTGAGGTGCCACGAGATCGCCTCTCCCTCTCGGTCGGGGTCGGTCGCCAGGTAGACTTTGTCCGCCTTGGCAAGCTCGCTCTTGATACGTTTGATCGTCTCCTCTTTGGTCGGGGTGACGACGTATTGAGGCGCAAAGTCGTGGTCGATGTCGATGCCCAGACTCTTTTGGGGCAGATCGCTGACGTGACCGCCCGACGCGAGTACGTGGTACTCTTTGCCGAGGTACTTTGCTATCGTCTTTGCCTTGTGCGGCGATTCGACAATTACAAGTTTCATTGTGTCTCCTTACAGCCTGCGGGCGACTTGATAATAGTTGCCGCTCAGCTTGTTTACCATACCATAGATTTCCATTTCCGACAGCAGCGCGCTCAGCTCTCCCGTAGGCAGTCCGCTGCCCTCGAGCAGTTCGGAAAAATGCATGCTCTCTTCTTTGGAGAGTATTTCCATGATCCGCGCCTGTTCCATCGTGAGCTGAACTTCGAGCTTGTCGGCGTCGGCGCGCTTGACCGCTCCTATAATGTCCTCGGGCAAGGTAACCGCCGCCGCCTGACACTCCTTGATCTTAGCGTTGCAGCCATCGCTCTGTTTTGAGAATACGCTGCCGGGCACGACGTAGAGTTCTTTGCCCTGCTCGATCGCAAAGTTTGCGGTGATCAGCGAACCGCTTTTAAGCCCCGCCTCTGTCACCAGCACTCCCGCGGAAAACGCGGCGATAAGCCTGTTGCGCTCGGGAAATCGGAATTGATGCGGCGGAGTGCCGGGAGGATATTCGCTGACGACCAAGCCTTTTTCGGCGATCTCGTCGAGCAAAGCCTTGTTTTCCTGCGGATAGGCGATATCGACGCCGCAGCCCAGAACCGCGACCGTCACGCCTCCCTGCTCCAATGCCGTCCTGTGCGCGAGCGCGTCGACGCCTCTCGCGCCGCCGCTGACCACGCGCAGCCCCGCGTCCGCAAAAGCTCTGACGAATTGAACGGTCACGTCCTTGCCGTAACGCGTGACCGCCCTCGTTCCGACGACGGCGACGTTACGCTCCTCGTCCGAAAGCAGCGCCGCGTCCCCCTTGCAATACAGCACGACCGGCGGATCGGAAAGCAGCAAGCGCAGATATTCCGGATATTCGTCCGAAGTGTAGCCTATCGCGCGTATGCCGCGCGCCTCCATATATTCTATCACCGCGTCCGCGTGCGAATAGTCGCGGAACAGTTCCGCGGGATGAGCAACGGAACGCATACGCGCGACTCGGCGCGCGGCGCAGGTGTCGAACGAAAGCATGATCAAAGCCTTGTCGTCGTTGTCGTATCTCATTCCCAATACTTGCGGTCGAGCGATCTGTATTGCACCGCCTCGGTGATGTGCGGCGCGAGTATCGTCTCGCTGCCGGCAAGGTCGGCGATCGTGCGCGCGACTTTGAGTACGCGCGTGCTCGCACGCGCGGTCATATTCAGCTTTGCAAACGCGCGCTCGAGGATGCGCTCGCAGTCTGGCGTGAGCGAGCAATACTTTTTGAGCTGAGCGTTGCTCATGCCCGAGTTTGTCACAAGCCCGCTGCCGAAGCGCGCTCTTTGCATCGCACGCGCCTTTTCCACTCTCTTTTTTATGTCCGCGCTGCTCTCCGCCTCCGGTCCGAACCGCAATTCCTCATATCCGACGCCGTCCACTTCGACCTGCAAGTCTATGCGGTCGAGCAGCGGTCCGGACAGCCGCGAGACATACCTGTGTATCTCGGCGGGCGAACAGCGGCACTGCCTCGTTTTGGATCCATAGTTGCCGCACGGGCACGGATTCATGCTTGCGACCAACATGAAGTCGGCGGGATAGTCGAGCGTCTGCTTGGAGCGCGACACCGTGACCACGCCGTCCTCGAGCGGCTGTCGTAGTCCCTCGAGAGTGCGCCGCTGGTACTCGGGCATCTCGTCGAGGAAAAGCACGCCGTTGTGAGCGAGACTGACCTCGCCCGGGCGCGCCTTTGCGCCTCCGCCCATCAATGCGGGCGGCGTCACAGTATGGTGCGGCGTACGGAACGGTCTTTGAGTGACTATCCCCTTTTCGGGATCGAGTATGCCTGCGATCGAATGTATCTTTGTGACCTCGATCGCCTCCTCGAACGTCATGTCGGGCATGATCGTCGGCACGCACTTCGCCATCAAAGTCTTGCCTGCCCCGGGCGGTCCTATCATCAAAATATTGTGCCCGCCGGCGACCGCAATCTCCAACGCGCGCCTTGCGACCTGCTGTCCCCTGACCTCGGCGAAGTCTACGTTGTATTTGTTGTCAGCCGTATGCGTGCCGAACACGCGCGTCTGAACGAAGTCTTTGCGCAGCGCGCCGTTCAGAAATTGCGACACGTCGCCAAGCCTTTCAAAACAATACGCCTTTACGCCGGGCACGTATGACGCCTCTTTCGCGTTGCCTTCGGGCAATATGAACTTGTCGTAGCCGTGTTGCAGCGCAGACAATACGAGCGGCAGCACCCCGTTGACGCGGCGCAGCGACCCGTCGAGACCAAGCTCTCCGATGATCACATAGTCCGCATACGACAGCTTTGGGACCTGTTCGGTCGCCGCGAGTATGCCGACGGCGATCGCAAGGTCGTAAAGACTGCCTTCCTTTTTGCTGTCCGCGGGCGCGAGGTTGACGGTCACTCGGCGTATCGGGTAATCGAGCAGCGAATTTTTGATCGCCGCGCGCACCCTCTCTCTCGATTCTTTGACCGCGGTGTCGCCCATGCCGACGATCTCGTATGCGGGCAGTCCCGCGTTGACGTCGACCTCGACCGACACTTCGAACCCCTCAAGCCCGTTGAGAGCAAAACTCCTTATCTTTGCGAGCATCTCCCCCTCCGTTGGATCACTTGTCGTCCGAAGTCTTGACCGCGCGCGGCTTTTTGAACATCGTCCTGATCTCGTTGACGAAGCTGTCTCTGCGGCGCACGATCAGCGTATATCTGTCATAGCGCACGATATCGATCGCCACGTATACGTAGTATGCCGCGACCAATACCGCGATCACCGAGAACGCGATAATGAACGGACTCTCGGACCAGAACGACAGATAGCCGGCGCTCTCGTTGCCGGTTATGAAGCCGCTGCGCGACATCAATTCCGCAATGTTCAGGAAAGACAGCGTACTCAGCGCGCCGAACACCGCGTACAGCCTCTTGTCGGGCAGCATGATCAGATATACCAACAACAGCGCCGCCGCTATAGGCAAGATCACGATCGTGGACTGCGCGCCGATGATCGCGTACAGCGTCAGCGCGAGCGACGAATAGAGGAAGATGTCGGCGTTGCTCTTTTGCTTCCAATACGCAAAGCCGACCACGCCCGCCATCGCCGCGACGAACAGACCGTTGCACACCGTCATCGCGGTGTTACGCGCCGTGGAGTTGACCGCGCCGAAGATCGCGTACAGGTTGAACGCGTCCGTCGAGAGGAACGACGACGACTTGAAGTAGGCGTTGATGACCTCGAACACATAGAATACCTTGCCCGCTTTGAGTTGCGTCAGGCACATCGGCAGCGAAATGATGTAGTAGAACACGAAACTGCCAACCATCGTCAGGATTATCTTGACGCGCTCATCCTTTTCGCGGACAGCGCTCATCACTTGAACGACCGCGTATATGGGCGCCAAGACGAGCATATAGTAGCTGAACAGCAGCGCAAACGTGAAGAATACGCCGCTTGCGATATAATTTTTTTCGTAAAGCGCGATCAGCGCGTAGACGACGAACGCGATAGCGACCGATTCGTAAGAGCCGTAAAGCGCGCTCAGCGTAAAAAACACCGGCATCGCCGCATACAGCCAGCTTATACCGACCGCCGCGCGCTTGTCGGACAGCTTGCGGAACGCGAACGACGTCACCGCGAGCATCGTGAACATATCCGCCAAGATCATCGGTATGCGCACGAGCAACGCCATACCCATGGACCCGCTCTCCACGCCCATCGCTTTGCCGAGCGATCCGAGCAGCCACAACGCGTACATCGCGCCGAGCGGTTGATTGGACAGCGTGGCGTCGGCGAACGCGTTTGCCATTCCCGACGCGCCGAATGTCGTTGCGAGCTTGGACAGCGCGTCTATTTGGCTGCCCATGCCGTAGCAGAACAATCCTATCACAAAGCGCACGACGAACGCGATCACGACCGCGCCGATCAATGCGACGAACGTCTTGTTTGTGGGAGCGACCACCTTGCCTTCGCGCTGTGCGGCAAGAGCAACCTCGTCGGTGTTGTCGTCGGGCATCACTCTGCGCAGCGCCAAATACATCCCGAACACGAGCGCGACAGAGAATACCGCAAGCAGCGTCACCACGGCGATCGAACCGCCGTCGCTGTGAGAATAATCCGCGTCGTCTTGAACGATCCCGATCGTCACGCCCTCGGGCACGGTGTCGACCGATTGAAGAGAGATGTTGTCAAAGCGAACGGTGCCGTAAGGCGTCGAACCCTCGTGTCCGCCCATGCCGACAAAAAGCGTCGCCTCGCCCGATATGCCGCTCGTGAAATAGTACTCGACGGTCTCATACCCTTCCGTTGCCTCGGTGACGTTGATACCGCCGCGGTTGTTGTCCTCGAGTATGCCGACAAAGAAGCCGTCGCCGGCGGACGCGGTGATCTTTTCAACGTTAACGTAGGCGGACAGCCGATATATCTTGTTTTTGACAAGCTGAACCTTTTGCGAGATGTAGACGCGCGTAGACCCCGAGGAAGACATACTTATCACGCCGTAGCGCGAACCGAGTTCGGGGTCATATTCGTCGGTGCCGGCAACGTTGTCCGAGGCGAACGTAATACTGTCGCCCGTCCCAGTCGACTTGATCCAATCCGTTACCGTACCGTTGTCCGCATTTTCAAACCCGCCGTTGGCCACGACTTCTACGTAGTCGCCGGGGCCGTCGTCGCACGCCGCAAACACAAACACCGACATGACGACGATGAGCATGACCGCGACAGCAAACAATTTTCTCTTCATGGTTGTTCTCCTGATCAGTTTCCGATGTCTTCGGATAGCTATTTACTATAATAAAATAATTTCGCGCGTTTGACAAGCATTTGATATTTTATTTATTTAATTTATTTTAATCTATAATATGCAGACCATGTATTTTGCGCTCGATCACGCATTTTGTTTCTCTCTGCCTTTTGAAACGGCGGTTCTCTAAAAATTATGCGTCGGTCCGTCAAGACATATTTTCACATTTTTGAAAAATTAGCAATACTCCCAATATCTCCGTTTTGCAATTGCGGCGCGCTTTTTCAGTTCCGCACTCCTCTGAAAAATTATCCATTCAACTTGTCAATATATCTTTTCGCAAATATTACGGATAATTTATCCGATTGAATATGCCTGGTGACAGGCGGAGTTTGTAGTCAAGACATCATTTTGCTTTTTGCAAATTTTCTTATCTTCCCCGTTTTACAAAGATAAAACGCAAAGCTGCTTTTTGCGAATAAGGTTACGTTCCCGTCTCGCCCATGCACGGTTGGGAGAGACGGTATCGTGCCAAGCCGAAAATACGCTCATGCAAAACAAATAAACATAACGCGAAACGATAAGCGACGATTGGCGAAAATAGCGAGTATGAAAAACGCGCACTGTTTGCTTTGCAAACGCGCGCGTTTTGACTCGCAGCGTATATTTTTGGGTTTCCCCTAAAAGTTACTTTTTGATAACTTCGCGCAGTCTCGCCGCCTTGCCGACTCTGTCGCGCAGGTAGTACAGCTTTGCTCTTCTCACTCTGCCGTGGCGGACGATGTCGATGTGATCGATCTTGGGAGAATGAAGGGGGAACGTCCTCTCCACGCCGACGCCGAAAGAAAGACGTCTTACGGTGAAAGTCTCTCTGACGCTGCCGTTCTTGAAAGCGATGATGATGCCCTCGAACGCCTGCAATCTCTCTCTGTTGCCTTCTTTGACCTTGACCCAGACCTTGACGGTGTCGCCGATGGACAGCTTGGGCAGATCGGTGCGCATAGCCTCTTTTTCGATAATGTCGATGATGTTGCTCATTTGACTTAACCTCCATATACCAAGCGTTCACGTGAGCTGTCTGCGCATCGGAGGAACGCCCGAAGTCTTTTGCGTGACTATTTTATCATTAACCGATGCGTTTTGCAACCGAAACGCACCACTTTTTTGTAAAATTTGCGATTTATCAGCCGCGTCGTCTGTGTACGGCGTACGCTCCCCTCGCCGCGTCGCCCATATCGAACGCGCCCTTGATCAATTGCGCCCGACCGTTCAGCACCGTGACGACGTCGAAGCGGCAGGGCTTGTTGCTTATACCGTGCGCCGCCAGCCACTGCTTTGCCGCGCCGGCGAGCTTGTACATTTTTGCGGGCGTGACCGTCTCTCCGGGATGACCGAAGTCGGCGTTTGCGCGCGCCCTGACCTCTACGAACACATAGATCCGCCCGTCTTTGGCAACAATGTCGATTTCTCCTGCCCGTGTTCGAAAATTGCGCTCTAAGATTTTGTAGCCCTCTCCTTCCAACACCTGTACGGCGAGGTTTTCGCCCTCTATCGACGTCTTGCGGTTATTCATTTCCGCCCACCTTCATCCGCGTGACGAACGTACGCCTGTGGATGGGCGTCAAGCCCTTTTCGGCGATCGCCGCAATGTGTTCGCGCGAGCCGTAACCTTTATTGCGTTCAAATCCGTAACCGGGGTATTGCGCCGCGTATTCGTCCATCATCCTGTCACGGTACACCTTGGCTACTATGGACGCGGCGGCGATATTGTAACTCTTGGCGTCCCCCTTGATGATTGGCACGCACGGAAGTTTGCAGCCCGGATCGAGCGCGTCCGTCAACGCGAGATCGGCGGTCTCAAGCCCGTCGATCGCCTCGCGCATCGCCTTTTTGGTTGCGTTGAGGATGTTGATGCGATCGATCTCCTCGGGCGGTACTTCGACGATGTTGTACGCGCGCGCCGCCGCCAATATCGCGTCGTAAAGCGCGTCCCGCCTCTTCGGGGAGAGCTTTTTGCTGTCGTCTATGCCGTCGATCAACCTGCCCTCTTCGAGCGGCATACAGACTGCCGCGACGACGACCGGACCGGCGAGAGGACCTCTGCCCACCTCGTCCGAACCGCAGATCGCCGTATATCCTTTGGCGGAATATTCGCGCTCGTAGTCAAGCATCTCCGTAGCCTTTTTCATCTCTTCTCCCCGGGGCGGTCGAGCATAAGCCTGCCCATCCTGCCCGAACGAAAATCGTCGATCACCGCCCTTGCGCCGCGCTCGGCGTCGAACGCTCCGCCCGACAGCACAAACCCGCGTCTTTTGCAGACGGCGTCGAGCGTGTCGTGCGGCTTTTCGCAAAACGCGTCCAAGCCGTAGCGCGACAGGAACGCGTCGGGTGCGTGCGCTTGCATATACGTTATAAATTCGGTCGCAAGTTCGACGAGATCAAGGATGTCGTCCTTGACCGATCCCACGAACGCGAGTTTGAGCGCTTTGTCGGCGTCGTCGAAAGACGGCGGCAGCGTGCCGGGCGTATCCAGAAGTTCTATCCCCGACGCAAGCGTAACCCACTGTTTGCCGCGCGTTACGCCCGCCTTGTTGCCCGTGACCGTCTTTTTTGCGCCGCAAAGACTGTTTATCAATGTGGATTTGCCCGTATTGGGCACGCCTACGACCATCGCGCGGATGGTCTTGCGCACGCCTTTGAGGCGGTATTTTTCTATGACAGGAGCATTGATCTCTTTGAGTTTCGCAATCAGTTTTTCACGATGGCGGAACCCCGTTCCGTCCGTCGCTATGCACGCCTTGCCGCGAGCGGCAAAGTCCTTTTCCCATAAGGTGACGTCTCCCTGTTCGACGAGATCGCGCTTGTTGAGAACATACAGTATGGGCTTGTTCCCGGCGATCTTTTCAAAGTTATCGTTGACGCACGACGACACCGCGCGGCAGTCAAGCACGCAGATCAGACAATCCACCTGCGCGACCTGTTCGCCCATCATCCGCATCGCCTTAGTCATATGACCGGGAAACCACTGTATGCGCATCTCAGCCCTCTTGTTTTCCTTCGAGGAAAAGCCTGTCGTATTCTCGGAATATCTCGCTCTCGAGAGCGGGATCGTCCACTTCGCGCACGCCGTCCTCTGATACCGCGAATGCGATCAGACAATTCGTTTCGCCGCTCTCCAACAGTTCGGTCGGAGCAAGCAAAACATACGGCTCTCCGTCGACGGCGATCAATGCGATCTGCGCCATCGACACCTCCCCGCCGCGCTCGTCGTACAGCGTGACGGGCGAAAAGTCGTTTTCGTCCAGCAGCCTGTCTACCAAATTGTCTTTGTTCATTTGTCCTCCCCTTTGAGCAAATCGGGGCGTAATTTACGCGTCAGCTCGAGCTGACGGGCGCGCCGCCATTTGTCGACCTCGGCGTGATTGCCCGAAAGCAACACATCGGGCACCGCGACACCGTTGAACACCGCAGGGCGCGTGTATTGGGGATATTCGAGCAATCCGTCCGAAAAACTCTCCTCGTCCGTCGACTGCTCGCTGCCCAAAACGCCGGGGATGTATCGGGATATCGCGTTGATCGCAGCCATCGCCGCTATCTCGCCGCCCGTCAGCACATAGTCGCCGATCGACATCTCCTCGTCGATGTCGAGGTCTATGACGCGCTGGTCGACGCCCTCGTAAGCGCCGCACACGAACAGCAACGCCTCTTCGCCGGCAAGTTCTACCACCCTGCGTTGGGTAAGCGTCTTGCCCTTGGGCGACAGATATATGCGCCGCGCGCGATGGGCGGGATCTATCGCATTGATGCAGTCGTGAAGAGGCTGCGGCGTCATAAGCATACCCGCGCCGCCTCCGAACGGATAGTCGTCGCAACGGCGATGCTTGTCCGCAGAATAGTCGCGGATGTTGTGCAGCCTCAATTCAAAAAGTCCCTTCGCCAACGCCTTTCCGACGACCCCGACTTTTAGCCCGTCGAACGCCTCTGGAAAAAGCGTCGCCACGTCAATCTTCATACACCGCGACCTCCGAAAACGCCTTGGCGTCCAACACGATCACTCCCCTTTCGGGATCTTCGTCGACAAAGACGCGCTTGAGCGCGGGGAACATCACGCGTCTGCGCCCCGACTTGACGACATATACGTCGGCTGCGCCGTATTGAAGCACGTCGTCCAGCGCGCCCACCGAAGTCCCGTCGTCGAGACGTACCTCGCAGCCTATCAGATCGGCGATGAACTGCCTGCCCTCGGGCTTGACGGCGTCGGTGCGCTCCACCTGCAGCAGCTTGCCGCGCAAAGTCTCGGCGGCGTCCCTGTCGGCAACGCCTTCGAGCGCAACGAACACGCCCGCCGGCGTGACCTGCGCTTTGACCACATTTCGCGGCTCGCCGTCGACAAAGACCGTTTTGAGCGACAAAAAACGGCGCGGATCGTCGGTGAGAGGCTCAATCTTGACCTCTCCCGAAATTCCGCGCGGACGCGTCACCTTGCCGATGACGATCTTGCCGTGAAGCATTATCTCTCGATGATCTCGACGGAGATCTTGCGCGACTTGCTGCCCGCCGCCGCCTTGACCAGCGTGCGGATGGCGTGGGCTATCCTTCCCTGCTTGCCGATGATCTTGCCGATCTCGTCCTTTCCTGCAATGATGTTGATGACGGTGATGCCGTTTTGATCCGAACTCTCGACGGAGACCGCCTCGGGATCGTCGACGAGCTGCCCGACGATATATCTGACCAGCTCTTCCATATTACTTGATGATTTCCTTTTTCTTGAGCAACGCGCGGACGGTGTCGGTCGGCTGAGCGCCCACTCCGAGCCAATACAAAGCCTTTTCGCTGTCGATCTTGACCTCTTCTTTTTGAGGATCGTAGTAACCGATGTTGTCGAGATATTGACCGTCTCTTGCCTTTCTTTCGTCGATCGCTACGACGCGGTAGAACGGCGCCTTCTTCGCGCCCATTCTGGTGAGTCTGAGTTTTACTGCCATGGTTTTTCTCCTTTTGTGAATTTTTATCTTTTTTTGGTGCCCGTGTCTGTCAGAACGGGAATCTGCCGAAGCCTCTTTTGCCCATGCTCTGCATCTTGTTCATCATATCGCGGGTCTGGGCGAACTGTTTGAGAACGCCGTTGACGTCCTGTATCGTCGTGCCGCTGCCGGCGGCGATGCGCTTCTTTTGCGACGACTTGATGCTGTCGGGATCACGCCGCTCGCGCGGGGTCATTGACTGTATGACCGCCTTGATGCGCGCAATCTTGCTCTCGTCCATATCGATATCCGCGCCCTTGAGCTTGTTTGAAAGCCCGGGGATCATCTGCAATATCTGCTGCATACTGCCCATGCTTTTGACCTTTTCAAACTGAGCGAGGAAGTCGTCGAGCGTAAAGTCGCGCTCGCGCAGCTTGCGCTGCATCTCCTTCGCCTCCTCCTCCGAATAGGCGTTTTGCGCCTTTTCGATCAGCGTCAGCACGTCGCCCATGCCGAGAATGCGAGACGCCATGCGGTCGGGGTGGAACACCTCGATGTCGGACAGCTTTTCGCCTATGCCGCAAAACTTGATCGGCTTGCCCGTCACAGCCCTTATCGACAGCGCGGCGCCGCCGCGGGTATCGCAGTCGAGCTTGGTCAACACAACGCCGGTGACGTCCATCACCTCGTTGAATTTTTGCGCAACGTTGACCGCGTCCTGACCCGTCATCGCGTCGACGACGAGGAGTATCTCGGACGGATGCAAAGTCTTTTTCAATCCCGCGATCTCGTCCATCAATTTGTCGTCGATGTGCAGCCTGCCGGCAGTGTCGACGATGATGATGTCGTTGTTGTTCTTCTCTGCCTGTTCGAGCGCGCCCTTTACGATCTTTTGAGGATCGATCTGCCCCATCTCGAACACAGGCACGCCCGCATTCTTGCCGACGACCTGCAATTGCTTGATCGCCGCGGGCCGGTATATGTCGCACGCGACGAGCATGGGGTTTTTGCCCTGCTTGCGCAGCATGACCGCCAACTTGCCGCACATGGTCGTCTTGCCGCTGCCCTGCAAGCCGCACATCAGGATCACGGTAGGGGGCTTTGGCGAGATCTCTATCTTACTGCTCGTACCGCCCATCATGGCGATCAGCTCTTCGTTGACGATCTTGATGACTTGCTGGGTCGGATTGAGACCTTTGAGTACGTTTTCGCCGACTGCTTTTTCGGACACCTTGGCAACGAAGTCCTTGACGACGGAGAAGTTGACGTCGGCTTCGAGCAGCGCGATGCGTATCTCGCGCATCGCCTGTTTGACTTCCAGCTCGGTCAGCGCGCCTTTGTCTCTGAGCTTGCTGAAGATGTGCGACAGCCTGTCGCTGAGCGAAGAAAAAGCTCCCATATATCCTCCTTACAACAATTTTTGCGCGGCGTCGAGCAATCTTCCGACGCCGTCGTTCGCCTCGCGCGCAGCCGCCTCAGCGATCAACGCCGACAGTTTGCGCGAGCGCGCGACAAGTCCGAGCTTGCGCTCGTATTCTTCAAGCTGCCTTTCCGCCCTCTTGAGAGTGTCGCGCACACCCTGCGGCGAAATGCCGCGCGCGTCGGCTATCTCCGCCAAAGACAGATCGCGGTCGTAATAGTCCGCGACGATACCTCTTTGGTTGTCGGTCAGCAAAGCGCCGTAATAGTCGTTGTATACGCCGATGTACAGCTTGTCCTTCTTTTCCATAAAGTATTTTAGCTTTATAAAGTATTTAGCCTTTACATAATAACAGAAGCCTCGGCGCTTGTCAACGAATTTTACACAAAAAGATCGGGGAGACGCCTCCCCGACCCCGATAAGTACGCCTATTGGTCAGTCGATGTGTTTAAGAAACTCGAGCGTAGTCGCAACGCAGCCGTCCACCCCTGCAAGCCCGCTGTCAAGGCAAATGTCGTGGTTTTCGGCAAGTCCCCACTTTTTGTAGGTGTAAAATTCGTAATACTTCTTGCGCTTTTTGTCTATCTTTTTGACGTGCGCCTCCATCTTTTCGGGAGGAACGTCAAGCCCCAACGCATTCTTGCGCTCAACGCGCTTGGCGAGGTCGGCGTGGATATAGATCTTGACCGAATCCTCGAGGATCGCGTCCGCGCAACGCCCCAATATCACGCAAGGTCCCTGCTTTGCGATCGTCTTGATCACGTTGGATTGCGCAATGTAGATCTGATCGGACATCGGCATGAAATACGCCGAATAGAACACGCTCGACAGCATATTGGGCGCGCTCTCCTCATGGTGAGTCATGAACTCCTCGCACATCGCGCTGTCCTTGGCGGCGAGCGAGATCAGATCCTTGTCGTAAAAAGGGATGTTCAATGCCTCGGCGAGCTTTTTGCCGAATTCCCTGCCGCCGCTGCCGAATTGTCTGCTGACTGTGATGACCTTGTCCAAAAAATTTTCCTCCTCATTTATTGATTATATTAAACCACTAAACGCGCGATTTGTCAATATGCAATTTGCGACGATCCGCGAACTCCCTGTCGATTTGTAAAATATTTATTGCGCTTTGCCATAAATTACGGCACGGCATCGATCGGGCGACTTCCTGCCGAACATCGCGTTTGCTGTCCGCAAAGTCGGACGCCGCCCCTGCAAAACCGCCCTATTTGATTCGTAACGGTTTCGGAAGTAATGCTCAAACCTTACGATATAAATTATAATTACAAAGCCGATTTGATCCTAATTGCCGCAGCTCTGTCCGTTTCGGAAAACCGCACTTGCGAAACGCGCCGGGAAATGCCCGCATAACTTGTCTCAATGCGGCAACAATGATGATATGGCGCGATATATAGACGGTTTCTTTGTGCTGGCGGGAATATTCGTCGGGACGTTTTTGCTGACGGGGCTGACGCGAATGACGCTGTGGTTGCGCGCAGCGCTGTCGCTCGGCGCACTGTTTGCGGGATGTCTTGTCTTTGCCGCGCTCAACAGACGCAAACGAGCGTCGGCGAGCGCGGGAGATCTCGTTACATATTGCGCGCTCGAACCGGGCTTTGCCGAAAAGGTGTTTGAAGCGATCTATCCGGACGCGGTCAAAAGCGGCGACATCTATCTGCTCAAAGACGGCGCGGCGTTCATCAACGCAAAGATCGCGCCTCTGTCGCCTGATACGGTTGCGGCATGCCGCCGCAAGTTTTTGGACGCGGGCGCGACTCGGGGGTTTGTGGTCTGCAGCGATTGCGCCAAGACGACCTCGGCGTTTGCGGCGTCGCTGCCCGACTGCCCCGTCTACGTGCTGACCTTCCGCAACCTGTACAAAAGAGCAAAGCGGCGCGGTGTTCTCGTCGAATGTCCGCCTTTTAGAAAAAGACGTCCGCTCAAGACGATGCTGTCCGCATTCTTTTCGCGCAAAAATTCCTACCGCCTCGCCGCGTGCGCGCTTTTGTTGTTCGTGATATCGGGACTGACCCTCCTAAAAACCTACTATCTCGTATGCGGCTTTGCCTCCGCCGCGCTCGCCATCGCCGCCCGCATTGCCGGAGAGCTCGCTGAAAAGCGTGATAATAATTATTAATAATTAATAAACATTGATATTCTGTTTCAAAATTTGACGATCTTCACCGGAAACGTCAAAATTTCGATAAAAAATTCGCCGCTCAATGCGGCGATAACAGCGTTTGTCTCAATCCTCGACATATACCTTGATAGACGAACACTCGCCGTCGTTGCATTGGCTCTCGTGTGCGCTGCAAGCCGAAATCGCTACGAATGCGTCCGTCTCCGCGCGCAAGGTCACTCGGTCGCCGGGCAAGGACTTGGGCGGCAGCACCTCGATCGATCCGTCGGCGGCGATCCGCGTATTCATAAACAGATTGACCGGTCGTATCTCGCAGTGATGTTTTTTTAACGCGTGGTTGATGTTGTCGAGGCAGTTCGGATGTCCCGCTCCGTCTTTATACAAAAAGTCGTACATCTCGCGGCGGCAGCACGGATGCAATATGTCGTGCTCGCCTACGTCGTCCGCGATGACGGTGAACATGGGACGATAGCGGTCGGAATAGATAGTATCGCCCTTTTTGAGTACGATACTGCCGTTGACGTCGATCGTCACGCCGGTGGAGAGAAATTCTTCGTTGTAGTCCGCAGCCTCGGCAAAGAAGTCGGCTACCTGACCGCCGTTCATATCCTCGACGATCACTATGCCGCCCCTTTTTACAAAAAACGAGACGCCCGTGCACGGTTCGATTACCAATTCTCTTTTCATATCAATATCCTTATTAGATGTCGGAACGCGCGATATCGCTTTGCTCCGTCCTTATCTTTTGCTCTCCGAGCCGCGTTTTAGGCGCTGCCCGCCGTCACGCGCTAACTTGCGCCGCAGTCGCGCGATATCATTTTGAGACAGACTTTATGCTGTTTTTACTGCGTCGGACCATCCCTCCGCACGTCGTCTTTCGATCCTTCGTTGAGCCGAATCGGTTCGCGTTCCGCCTGTCGCGCTGTCGAGCGCGGCAAGCCCGTTTCTTTGTCTTTCGCCGCGTCGCTGCCTGTCATTTAGCGCGGCAGACCCATGAAATCGGTCCGTAATTACGCCGTCCGACTCGACGCGCTCTGCCTCGCTCATTCCTCGCCGCCCGCCTTGTCTATCTGATTGGGCGACATCTGTCGCACGGTATTGATGATGATATCGTTGATATACAGCCTGAACGCGCAGCCCAAAAAGCGCGCAGCCCTTTCACACATCATCATGCGCGGCAAAAAAAGGCTGAGATAGTCCATCACCGACGAGGAGTTGTCCATATAGAACTTTATGCTGATAATCTTGTGTTCGCTGTCGACGAGTACTATGTTTTTGCGTATGGAGTAGTTGACGATGTCGTGGATATCGTCAAAGTGCTGGGAGATGCGCTTGACGCGCGTCCGATGGGCGTCCGACTTGTCGGCTATGATGAGCGCGGCGGCGATGGGGTTGACCACCCAGCCTATCTCTTCCTCGTGATTGCCGACCGCGGCGCAGACCTCGCAGACGTCGTCCAAATCCATGCCCATATCTCTAAGTATCGGATAGCACAGCGTCGCGGCGGTGATGCCGTGGTTTTTGCGGTTGATCATATTGCCCACGTCGTGGATATAGCCCGCGATCTTGGCAAGCTCGCAGGTCTTTTCATCGTAGCCGAGCTTGTTCAATATCATGTGCGCGGTGCGCGAAACATAGCTGACGTGTCTCAGCCCGTGTTCCGTGTAATTCATCACGCTCAGCACGTGTCCGGCCTCACGAATCAAAGCCTGTATCTCTTTGTTGTTCTGTACGTCGTCGAAGGTGATCATATTGCCTCCATGGTATGTGCGACTTTAATAATATAAATCGTCTATGTCGACGTCGGAATCTATCCTGTCGACCGCACAGCACGCTTTGGCAAGCTCGTCGCCGTTGTCAAAGTCATAGTTATCTACAAAGAATTTGAACATCTTGACATAGACGACGGGGTCGGAGACCTTTTCCGCGATCTTGAACTTTTTGACCGCCTTGGCGAGGTAACGCGCGGCGTCGTCCAATTTGAGAGGCTCGTGTCTGCCGTGTATAGCCAACTTGCACTTGATGATGCCGTACGCGTCGACGAACGGCTCGTATTTCGACGGCAGGTCGAGCAACTCGCCCGGCACCGTTACGTCCATGCGGTACAGTCTCGCGTTGGAGACATAATAGACGAAGTTACGCGTTGGATCGGCGGTCAGCGCGTGCAGCGTAAGCTCGCGTATCTCCGGCGACAGATCTTCGTCGAGCAGCCTGTCCTCGAGCGCGGTTACAAAGCGCGGCGGCAGTTTGTCCGAATTCATTGCGATCTCTTCGCATACGGTTAGATAATCCCAGCTGCCGTCGTCGAGCGCAGAGCCGTAACGGGCTATATAGTCGAGCGCGAGCGCGTTTTCATCCAAGATCTCGGCAAAGCGTTTGACGTTGCCGTCGCCCGCCGTCTTGTCCGCAGCCGCCTTGCACGCGGTCAAGCCCCTGTTCATCTCGCGCTCCATTTCGTCGGGATAGAAAGACTCCAGCTCGGGATAGATCTCGTCGTCGGGATAAAATCTCATATAGTGCAGCACAAAACGCGCGTCGTCGCCCTTCCCGAGCATCGCCGCCTTCTTTGCCATCAGCTTGCGCGCCTCGTCGCGCTTGCCCGTCAGATGAAGCGCGAGCGCGTATATCTTGACAAACAGATAGTCCTCGTCGTCGAGTTCCATAAGTCTGTACGCGTATTGCATCAATTTGTCGTAATATTTGAGATCTATGAACATTTCGGCGATGTCATAGATGTCGTCGTTGTCCTCTATCCCTCCGTCGTCGGCGAGCGCGTCCGCATAGCCGATCGCGGACTCGTCGTCTCCGACGGCGTGATATGCGCGGCAGATAAGACAGCGGGCACGCGTATGCCCGGGCACGAGTTTGAGTACTTCAAGCCCTTCCGCTATACAGCCGTCGTTGTCGCCGCTGTCAAAACGGCACTTGGCGATCATGAGCATGAGCGTCACGCGGAATTCGGACGGACAATTTTGAAGCAGCTTTTGCAGCATCGAGATCGCCTTGCCGTACTTTTGCTTGGCAAGCAGCTTTTTGACCTCCGCAAAGCCGTCCAGAATCGCGGTGTCGGGAAAGATGTCGTCCCCTACGTCGTCCTGCGACATGAGCCCCGCCTTTTCGGACACGGACATATCGGCTATCACCCTCTCGAACGTAGAGATGTCCGACACCTCGACGTCGCGCTTGCGGCGGCTCAGCGACAGATAGTAGCTTGCCGCCTCGTACTTTTTGAGATCGAGACAATTGGAGATCACACCCCTGACCGCGGGGGCGATATACGCGTCGCGGATCTTCCCGCCGGCGACCAGATAACCGCGCATCGCCTTGAAGTAGGCAAGGTCGGACATCGTCGCGTTGCGCAACGCGGCAAAAGCCTTGCCGCGCAGCATCTCCGCGTCAGCGCCCGTCGCGCCGCAGTCGTTGAGATAGACCAGACAGCCTTCGGCGTTGCCTGCGTCCAACATGGAGTGAGCGAGCGCGAGCTGTTCGAGGAACGAAGTCTTTTTGCCCGAAATGTTGACGATCTTGCCCATTATCCGAAAATTTTGCGGACGTCGTCCGCGTCGAAGATGTATTTTTTGCCGCAGAAATCGCATCCGACCTCTATCTTGCCCGCCTCACAGATCATGCTCTCCGCCTCCGCGTTGCCGAGCAGTTTGATCGCGGCGGCGACGCGCTCGCGCGAGCAGTCGCATTCGTATGCGGGATAGACGGGAGCGAGGTCGCTCTTCTCAAAGTGCCCGAAACGGTCGTCGATGATCTGTTGAGGCGTATATGCGGCGATGCGCTCATCCATATCCGTAAAGTCGCGGACAATGTCCTCGAGCATGACCAATATTTCGTCTGTGCATCCGGGCATGGGCTGGACGATCACGCCGCCCGCGGCGGCGATGCCGCCGTCCCCGTCGAATTTGACGCCCGTAGCTACTGCGGACGGGAGTTGTTCCGATTGAGTGAAATAAAACGCGAAATCGGCGTCTATGCTGCCGTTGACAAGACGGCTGTAACCGTTGTAAGGCTCTTTGAGTCCGAAATCTTTGATGACTGCGAGCGTGCCGTCTTTGCCCACGACCTCGGACACCTTTGCGTCGGGTCTTTCGGCAAGACAGTCGGGGTGTTCCATATATCCGCGCACCTTTGCGCCCTCTCTGCCGGCAAAGACCATCCTTCCGCCCGCGCCGTCGCCGTCCAAAATGACGGTCAGCTTGTTGCCCAGATCCTTAAAGCCCGCGCTCATAAACGCCGCGAGCGTCAAAGCCTTGCCGAACGCGCGCGCCGCCGCGACCGAAAAACCGTGTATCTCTCGCGCTCTGCGCGCGGTGTCGGTGATATCGAGCGCGCTGACTATCGCCTTGCCGCCGAACAAAATCGACCTGTTGAGGATATCCATGCCTTATCTGCGCCTGTATTGCCGGCGTTTGCCGCCGTTTTTGCCGCCGCCCTGCCCGGGCTTGGGTTGAGCCGGTCTGTTTTCGGGTTGAGACGCGACGCCGTCCGTTTGCTCTGCCCGCTCTGTCTCCGCGCTGTCGTTCGCCGCTGCGGCGGGCGCGCCGCCCTTGCCGTGTTTGCGCTGCTTTTTGTTGCCTTTGCGCGACGGCTGCTGTTCACTCTGCTTGCGCTCGTATTCGTACAGCGTGTTGAGCGACATATCGCCCACCCACATACCGAGAGAAACGTTGCAAGTCATCATAAAAGCTCCGCCGTAGAACAGCATCATCGCATATATCAGATAATTGAGTATGTCCACCGCGATCAGACACAGAGGCAGCGCCATCAGTACCGTTGCGATGATGATGTTGAGCGCAAATATCAAAAAGCAAATGACCGCGTTCTTTATGCTTGCGCCGTAGCCCGTCTTGAACATCACGGACATGGGCAGCCACACCCCCATGAACAGCACCGTAAGCAGCGCGATCAGCAGCGCGCTTATGCACCACACCCATATGCCCGCGCCCGCAGAGCCGACCGTCGAGGTCAGACGCATCAGTTCGATCGTCGACCACGCGGCGTTGACGCCGACTAGTCCCATAAATGTGAACGCGGAGAGGAACTTCCACCAATGCAGCTTTATGCCGCGGAAATAGTGTTTCGGTTTGACCTCGACGCCCCACATCCAATTTCGGATGCAGTGGTATGCGCCGGCAAGCCCTATCGATAGGATCATCAAACACGGCGTGAAGAAGTAAAGGAAAAAGTCCTGCCGGATGTCGTAGATGATGTTGATGCCCGACACGGTGTCGTCGGTCAGACCGTAGCCGATACCGATGAATCCTGAAAAATTGAGCCCCGCGATCTGCGAACTCTCGTACATTCCCATCAGCACCAAGAACATCACGATCAGCGGCGCTGCGAAAAGCGCGGTCACGAGGTTGACCAAAAGCATACCGAGCTTGTGTTCGCTCATCGTCGAAAAGACTTTGCGCAAGCGCCCCCTCTCGGTATAATCTCTTTCGGGACCGAGGTCTTTGACGACGGTCAGTTTGTTGGCGAGTTGAACTATCTTGGACATTTGCGTCTCCGTAACTGCCGCACGCGCGGCGTTTTGTATTACTATATTACACTATCGCAGCCAAAAGCGCAAACATATCCGCTCAAAATAAGCCGCTTTTTTCGCTCCGCCTCACCGATTTGACAATTTGCGGCATTTTTTGCGCCGACCGCGCGATTTTTGAATGCAAACACTTTACATCTTCGGCGTTATATGCTATCATACTCGTGCAATAGAGGCGCGGTCCTCATAAGTAAGCGGAGTCACGTTTCAAAGAACGCCGCCGAAAGGGAGCATCGCCGAAGTCGCACCGTTCGCTTTGAAGACGCTGCGGCTGGGCGCGGGATCAACAATTCCGCGACTGTCATCGAAAACGATGGAGGGCTATTTGCGGAACAAAGACACGTTTTCCGTTTTCGCCCCCGCGGAGACGGAATTTTTTTGACAAAACCGGGGCGCGTCCCCAAGGAGAGTTTATGAAAAAATACAATATCGCCGTAGTCGGCGCGACCGGTATGGTCGGCAACAAATTCCTCGAAGTCCTCGAAGAAAAGCAGCTTCCCGCGGACAACTACTATCTCTTTGCCTCTGCCAAAAGCGCGGGCAAAAAAGTAAAGTTCATGGGCAAAGAATACACCGTCATCGAGCTGACCGAAGCCAACGTCAAGGACAAGAAGATCGACATCGCCCTCTTCTCCGCGGGCGGTTCCACTTCAGCAAAGTTCGCGCCCGTCTTTGCGGCGCAGGGCGCGGTCGTCATCGACAACTCCAGCCAATGGCGCATGCATGACGACGTCCCTCTCGTCGTCCCCGAGGTCAATCCGCAAGATATCGATTGGAACCACGGCATCATCGCCAACCCCAACTGCTCCACCATCCAGGCGATGGTCGCGCTCAAACCGCTGTATGACAAATACGGTATCAAGCGCATCGTCTACTCCACCTACCAGGCTGTAAGCGGAGCGGGCGTTGCAGGTTACAACGACCTCAACGAAGGCATCAAGGCGTTCGCCCGGGGCGACACATACAAGACGACCAAGTTCCCCTACCAGATCGTCAACAACTGCCTTCCCCACATAGACGTTTTCCTTCCCAACGGCTACACCAAAGAGGAAGAGAAGATGATCAAAGAAACCAAGAAGATCCTCGGCGACCGGTCCATCAAGGTCACCGCGACCACGGTCAGAGTGCCGGTACTCAATTCTCACAGCGAGTCCATCAACGTCGAGTTCAAAAAGCCCTGCACTCTCGAAGGCGTCAAAGAGGCGCTCGCCGCTCAACAGGGCGTCGTGGTCGTCGACGATGTCGCCAACAACAAATATCCTATGCCCATCGATGCGACCGGACACGACGAAGTATTTGTCGGGCGCATCCGTATAGACGACACCGTCGACAGCGGCGTAAATCTTTGGGTCGTCGCCGACAACATCCGCAAGGGCGCTGCGTCCAACGCGGTACAGATCGCTCAATACATGATCGATCACAACAAGATCTGAGGAGTATATTATGCTGTTCAAAGGCTTGGGCACCGCGCTGATCACCCCGTTCGACGAGGACGGCAGCGTAGACTTCGCGTCGCTCGAAAAACTTGTCGACAATCAGCTCAAAGGCGGAGTCGACGCGATCATAGCGTGCGGCACCACCGGCGAGCCGCCGACATTGACCGACGCCGAAAAATCGCAGGTCATCCGCTTTGTGACAAAACAGGTCGACGGTCGTATCCCCGTGATCGCGGGCACAGGCAGCAACAACACCGCCATAGCCGCGCAAAACTCGCGCCGCGCCGAGGATTTGGGCGCGGACGGCGTGCTTGTCGTCACTCCCTACTACAACAAGTGTACGCAGGGCGGATTGGTCGAACACTACCGCACGGTCGCGGCGGCGACTTCCCTGCCCGTGATCGCCTACAACGTCCCCGGCAGGACGGGCGTCAATCTGCTGCCAAAAACCGCTGCCAAACTGACAGAGATCAAAGGCATCGCCGGCATAAAAGAGGCGAGCGGCAACATCACTCAGATCATCGAGACCGCCAAGGCGATCGAGGGCAGCGACATTACGCTGTACTCGGGCGACGACGCGGCGGCTCTGCCCATATTCGCGGTCGGCGGCAAGGGCTTGATATCGGTCGCGTCCAACGCCGTTCCCGCAGCGATAAAGGAGCTGACCGACGCTTGCCTTGCCGAAGATATGGCGACTGCGCGCGGGCTGCAATTCCGCTATCAAAGGCTGTTTGAGCTGATGTTCTGCGAGGTCAATCCCATCCCCGTCAAGGCGGCTTGCGCGCTGCTCGGACTGTGCAAACCGTGCATGCGTCTGCCCCTCACCCCGGCGACGCCGGAAAGTACCGTGCTCATACGCGACGAACTCGAAGCGCTGGGCTTCATCAAGGAGTGATATGACAGACATAATCATTTGCGGCATAGGCGGCAAGATGGGCGCCACCATCCTCAAAGCGTTGCAGGAATACGACGACGTCAGGTGCGTCGGCGGCGTCGACGCATACGCCGATTCTGCCAAATTTTCCGTACCCGTGTTCGCTAAGCCATCTATGATAGACATCAAAGCCGACGTGATCGTCGACTTTTCGCGCCCCGAAGCGCTGCAAGGTCTGCTCGAATACGCGACTCAAAACAAGGTCGCGCTGTTGCTGGCGACTACGGGTTATACACCCGAACAGGTCGCCGCGATCGACGAAGCGTCAAAGCGCACGGCGATCTTCCGCTCCGCCAATATGTCCCTCGGCGTAAACCTGCTGATAGGGCTTGCGCGACGCGCTGCCGCGTTCCTCGGCGACAAGTTCGACGTAGAGATCGTCGAGACCCATCACAACAAAAAAGTAGACTCCCCGTCCGGCACCGCTTTGGCGATCGCCGACGGTATCCTCGCCGAAAAGAGCGGCTGTTTCGAGACGTTCGGCAGACACGGACGCAACTCTAAACGCGACGCGAAAGAGATAGGCATCCACGCCGTCAGAGGCGGTACGGTCGTAGGCAAACACGAAGTGCATTTCTTCGGAGACGACGAGGTCGTCACCCTCACCCACGAGGCGCACAGCAAGGCGGTGTTCGCGCACGGCGCGATCAAGGGCGCGGCGTTCCTCAAAGGCAAGGCTCCCGGACTGTACGACATGAACGACCTGATCGCCGAGATGATAAATTGACAAATATTTGCGCTCCGCCCTCCGTTTTCGGAGGGCATTTTCATATCTTGCTCTTGCGCATATGCGAGCAATGGTGTATGATATAGGCGAGGACATTCCTCGGGAGGAAATATGAGAACAAAAACTTCTTCGCCTCTCGGCGCGAAAATTTGGGCGTCGCTGCTGATGTGCGGTTTCATAGGTCAAGTCGCGTGGATCGTCGAAAATATGTATTTCGCCACGTTTGCGCAGGACATTTTTGAAAATTCGCCCGACGCCAACCACCTCTACTACCTCGTCACGACGCTCATGGTCGTGCTTTCGGCGCTGACCGCGACCGTGACGACGATCTTTGCCGGCGCGCTGACGGATAAGATAGGCAAACGCAAACCGTTCATCTCGTTCGGATACATAATCTGGGGCTTGACGATCATGCTGTTTGCGACCATAGACGTCGACGCCGCCTCCCGAAACAGCGCTCTCGTGATCGCTTTGTTCGTCATCTTTGACTGTGTGATGACCCTCGTAGGCTCGACAGCCAACGACGCCGCGTTCAACGCATGGGTCGCCGACGTGACCGACGGCACCAACCGCGGCAAGGTCAACACGATATTGTCCGTAATGCCCGTAATTGCGACGGTCGCGGCGATTGCGGTCGCAATGTTCACTTACGACAAGGGCAACTATGCGGCGTTCTTCATCGTGCTGGGCGTCATCCCGATCGTATCGGGCATTGTCTCCGTCTTTCTCGTCAAGGACGCTCCGGGCATCGTTCGCTCGGACATACGCGCCGCAAAGGACGTGTTTTACGGTTTCCGCCCCGGCGTCGTCGCATCCAACAAGATGCTGTTTGTCTGTCTGACGGCGCTGTGCCTTGTAGGCATTTCTCAACAGACATTTATGTCCTATCTTATCAACTTTGTGCAGACCACGTTGGGCGTGACCGACTATCTGCTGCCGCTCGGCACGGTGATCGTGCTGTCGGCGGTGATCACCGGCGTATTCGGCGTGCTGTTCGACAAGTTCGGGCGCAAGAAATTCTACATCCCCCTCTCTGCGGTCATCGTCGTCGGGACGCTTGCGATCTATCTGACCAAGTTTATGGGCGAAGGCTCCTATCTGCCCATGCTGTACGTAGGCGGCACGGTGATGCTCGGCTCGCTGCTGTGTACCAACGGCGCGCTTATGTCGGCGTTCCAGGACTACATCCCCGAAGGCTACGAAGGCAGATTCCAGGGCGTGCGTATGTGCTTCACCGTACTCGTGCCCATGGTGATAGGTCCGATCATCTCGATGGCAATAGGCATCAATTCGTTCGATCCGACGGACGGAGGGGCGATCGCTCCGCCGTTCGAGATCTTTCTCGCCGCGTCGATAGTCGCGCTTACGGCGATCGTTCCCGTCATATTCGTAGCCCGCGACGCAGACAGACTGCGCTCGGCAAAGGCGACGCAGACCGATCGCAAAAAAGCGCCCGACGAAAACGTCTGATCGTCGATACTTGACGACAGTATGAAAATAATATAAAATATATTTGCAACAAATTGCGGCTTTCCGCAACGGAGGAAATATGCACAAGACCGACCTGTGCGGAGCGTGGTCATTGACCGACTCCGACAAAGTACCCAACATCACCGCGACCGTCCCCGGCTGCAACTTCCTCGATCTCGTCAAAGCGGAGATCATCCCCGACCCGTTCATCGGCTGCAACGAAAAGACGGTGCAATGGGTGGGGCAACACGATTGGACCTATTCGCGCTCGTTTGAAATGAGCGAGGACGACCTTGAAAAACAAAACGTCGAGCTGGTGTTCGAGATGCTCGACACTCTCGCGGAGATCACCGTCAACGACGTGCCCGTCGCGTCCGTTCAAAACGCCTACCGCAAATATGTCTTTGACGTCAAGAAAATTCTCCGCGTCGGCGAAAACAGCATCGTCGTCAAATTCCGCAACTGTCTCGATTACATAGCGCAATGGCAAAAGGCTATGCCCATGATAAACACCACCGAGGGCGAAGCCGGTTCGTGCCACATCCGCAAACCGGCATACCACTTCGGCTGGGACTGGGCGCCGCATCTCCTTCAATGCGGAATGATAAAACCCGTCTATATCATCGCCTACGACGGCGCGAAATTGGACGGCGTGCGCATACGCCAAAAACACGGCGACGGCAAAGTCGCTCTCGACATATCGCCCGAATTTGCGGGCGAACAGCGCGCCGAAGTACACTACTCTCTCAAAGATCCCGACGGCAGCACGATCGCCGATTTCGATAAGGACGGAGACGCGTCTGTAGAAATAGCGTCCCCGAAACTTTGGCAGTGCAACGGCTGCGGCGAACAGCCGCTCTACACTTTGACCGCAGTATGCGCGGACAACAAAGACGACGTGCGCGAATACAAGATCGGTTTGCGCACGATAGAACTCGATCTGTCCTCCGACGAATGGGGCACCAACTTCCGTTTTATCGTCAACGGCAAGCCCGTCTTTGCGCGCGGTTCCAATTGGGTGCCGACAGACAGCTTTATCTCGCGCACCACGTACGACGACCTCGAATTTTTGATCTCCACCGCCGCGCACGCCAATATGAATATGCTGCGCGTTTGGGGCGGCGCATATTACGAAAGCGACGACTTTTACGACCTGTGCGACCGCTACGGCATACTCGTGTGGCAGGACTGTATGTTCGCCTGCTCTCCATTCCCCTACGGCAGAGAGGATTTCGTTGCCGAGGTGGACAAAGAGATCGAAGACAACGTCCGCCGCATACGTCACCACGCGTCGCTCGCACTGTGGAACGGCAACAACGAAGTGGAGCAAATGTCCCTCGGCTGGCGCATCATGGTCGAGAACATCAAACAGACCGGACCATTCTATTATCAACACCTGCCTGAAAAAATCAAAGAGTTCGACGATGTCACGCCATATTGGCCCGGATCGCCGACCGGGGGTGAATTCCTCAAAGACATCTATTCGACGAGACACGGCGACACCCACCTTTGGAAGGCGTGGCACGGGCTGCGTCCGATCTCCTATTTTCTCGGCAACTACACCCGATTTTGCAGCGAGTTCGGCTTTCAGGCGTTTGCCCACGAAAACACGCTGCGCACGTTCGGCGAGGGCAAATTGCCCGATTCGCTCGACGGGCCGCTGATGAAACTGCACCAAAAAGCTATGGCGGGCAACTCCCGCACGCAATACTACATTATCGAGAGATATTGGTCGCCGGCAAGGCTGTGGGATCTCGTCTATCTGACGCAGCTCAATCAAGCCGACTGCGCCGAGCTGTCCACCGAGCATTGGCGCCGCAACAAGGGACGTTGCAACGGCGCGCTGTATTGGCAATACAACGACTGTTGGGGCGTAACCTCGTGGTCGGGCATCGATTGGTACCGCAACCTCAAAGCGGTCACCTATCGCGCCCGCCACTTCAACGCGCCCGTCACCGCGACGATCTCTTTGACAAAAAAGACTGCGCGTTTCCATCTGATCAACGATTCGACCGACTCCAAGCAATTCACCGCAAAGTGCGCGATCGTCGCCTACGACGGCGGCGAAGTCGTCGCAAAGGAGCGCATAGTCGACGCCGCGGCAGACTCGGTCACGCTGCTTCAAGAGTTTGATCTGCCCATCTCCCCCAAGCGCAGGAACTGCTATGCGGTCGTCCGCGTCTATGACGGCGAAACGCTCGTGTCCGAACGCATCCGAACGCTGTCGGCGGAAAAATATGCGGCTCTGCCCAAAGATCCCGTGTCTTTCGAAACCGCTTACGACGGGTCGACCTACTCGGTCACCGTCGCCGCGAGCGCGTTCGCAAGAGGCGTAGAGCTGTCGCTCAAAGACATCAACGTGCAGTGGAGCGACAACTTCTTCGACATGACCGCGGGCGAGACCGTCACCGTCACCACGGCGGTAGCAGGCAGAAACAAAGAGGAATTGGACGCCGCGCTCTCGGTCAGGTCGCTTGTCGACATACCGCGCAAGCGTTCGCTGTTTGCGGACAAGATATACCGCCGCAAGCTATTCTTCGAGCCGCTCAACTTCGCCAATTGGATAGCGCGCTCCATTGAGGAATAAGATGAGATACGACCGCGATTTCTTTGACGATCCGATGACCGGGCTTTGCGCCGCGCTGTGCGAAAAGGCGGGCGTTGAGCCGCCCGCGCAAGCCGCGCCCGCAAGCAGACGGCTGCTCGACGAGATCGCCGAAAAATACGGCGATTTCACCGCCGACCGCATCCTTATCTACAACCCCGACGCGGTTGGAGATTGGGTAATGGACAGGTTTGCCGACAAACTTGCAAACAGCCTCTCTCTTGCGCCGATACGGCATCGCTTTTTGACCGTATTCCCGCCCAAGACCCCTGTCTGCTTTGCGTCGATGTATACGGGCGCGCAGCCCGAAACGCACGGCATACTGCGCTACGAAAAGCCCGTCGTCACGATCGACAGCATCTTCGACGCGTTCATCCGCGCGGGCAAAAAGCCTTGTATAGTCAGCGTAAAAAACCAAAGCATGGATCGCATATTCCGCGGCAGAGACATGGACTATTTCTCCGAAAAATACGATGACGAGGTCGCGGAACGCGCGCTCGAACTGATTAAAGCGGACAAGTACGACCTGCTTTGCGTCTACAATCAGCGCTATGACGACGCCATACACGTCACCCACCCCGTATCGCGCAAGGCTAAGCATGCGATCGACTGCTATGAGACTAATTTCACCAAGCTGGTCGCAGCAGCCGAGCGCGAATGGACCGGACACAAGACGCTGTTCGGCTTTTGCCCCGACCACGGCGTTCACCGCATGCCGATAGGACTCGGAAATCACGGAAAAAATATTCCTAAAGATATGAACATATCTCACCTGTTCGGCGTGCTTTGAGTATGAAAATGTCCGCTTTGCGGACGTGACGTCGGTCGTTTGACTACCGCGCGAGTTGCCCGCTTGCGCGAACATTAATGATGGCATTTACCAATATGAATGCGGCGCGCTATCTCGGCGCGCCTTTTCTGTTCCGCGCTCCCCGCGCGATTCAATAACGCGCCGAGCCGCAAGCGCAATGTCGCCCTCTCAAAGCGGAGCTTATACGCGGTCAAGTCTTGACATTCTTTGGTAAATACAGTATTATGTTGATATGGGATACTTCATTGCGATCGGAGTTTTGAGCGTGTTCTGCGCGGGTGCAAAGGCTTATTGCGACGTTCATAACCATAAGCACCGCGAATTTGTTTTCAAACTGCTCGCAAGTTTGTTGTTCATGGCTTGCGGGGTGATTGCGCTCCTCTTCAACAAGCACAGCTTTGATTACGGCATCTTCATCGTATGCGCGCTGGTGTTCGGCGCGATCGGCGACATATTGCTGTGTCTCGACGCGTTCTTTCCCAAGGACAGCTATGACGAAAACTTTTTCAACGTTGTCGGCACAGCCAACTTCTTTGCAGGGCACATAATATATCTGATTTTGCTGTACTACTACGCGCCCATTTCGCAGACGCCCTATCTGCTGCTCGCATTGCCCGTACTGCCGCTGATAATGTTGGCTTTGGTCGTGATGGGCAAGATCACTTTGAGCAGAGTAAAAAGCATATTGATGCTCGTCTACTTCCTTGTGCTGGGCGGCACGATCGTAGGCGGCGTGTCGTTCTACCTTGGCAACCCGTCCAAAGCCGGCGTCATCGTCATCGTCGCCACCTGTCTGTTCACATTTTCGGACATCATATTGGGGCTAAAACACTACTGCCCCGCCGCAAAGATACCCCACCGCATCGCGCCCTATCTGGTCATGATCAGCTATTGCTCAGCGCAGGTGCTGTACGCGCTTTCGATATTCTATTTCTGATTTTCGTAAATTGCAAACGACCTCCTTTCGGGGGTCGTTTTTTGTGTCCGTGTTTGTTATTCGCGCTTATGCTTTCAAGGCGTCCATCTCTGAAGCGATGAGTTCACTAATCTTTGCGACTGCGCCGTCAAGGGCGACGCGCTCCGCATTCTTATCGCGGCGCAGCTTGATCTCTACCTCTTCGGAAGCGAGAGTCTTGGGCGAAATGACCACGCGTATCGGCATGCCCATGAGGTCTGCGTCGGCGAACTTGACGCCCGCTCCGCAGTTGCGGTCGTCGAACAACACCTCTACGCCCGCCGCCTGCAAGTCGGCATACAGCTTGTCCGCCTTGGTTTTGACCGCATCGTCGTCATAACGCAGCGCGCAGATATGCACCTGCCACGGAGCGACGCTCATAGGCAGGATCATGCCGTAGTCGTCGTTGGATTCCTGAGCTATCGAACCGATCGCCCTGCCCACACCGATGCCGTAGCAGCCCATTATGGGATTGAACGCCGTGCCGTCGGGACCGTTGACGGTCATGTTCATCGACGCGGTATATTTTGTTCCGAGCTGGAAGATGTTGCCGATCTCGATACCGTTTTCGACGCGCAGCGTGCCGCCGCAGACGGGGCAGCGGTGTCCTGCCGCCGCCTTGGCGATGTCGACGAACTCCTTGACGCCGAAATCGCGGTCGACGTCGACGCCAGCGATGTGATATTCGGGCTTGTTGGCGCCGGTGACCATGCCGCTCTCGCCTTGGAGCGACTTGTCGAACACCTTGATCAGCTTGTCCGAAAGTCCGATCGCGCCGATGTTGCCGCAGACGATGTCCTCGCTTATGCCTCCGTCGTAGGCGACGACATTTTTGCCGAGCGCCTTTTTGAGCTTTGCCTCGTTGACTTCGAGATCGCCCCTGACGAACGCGACGATGAGTTCGTCCGCGCTGCCCTTGACCGCATAGACGACCGCCTTGACCGTCTTGCTTGCGGGGATGTTCAACCTCTTGCACACCTCTTCGATCGTCTTGTCATCGCCGGTAAAGATCTCGTGCGCCTCTTCGTCGACGCGCTCTCCCTTGGCGATTACCGAGGTCGCAACCTCCATATTGGCGCGATAGTCGCAGTCGTTGCAAAAGACGATGCTGTCCTCGCCGTCGGGAGTGATCAGCATAAACTCGTGCGCTATCGAGCCGCCCATCATGCCGCTGTCAGACTTGACGTCGACAAAATTCTTCAAGCCTATACGCTTGAAGACGCGGTAATACGCGTCGTACATACGATAGTAATACTTTTCAAGATCGGCGTAGTCGGAATGGAAAGAATAGGCGTCCTTCATAGTAAACTCGCGCACGCGGATAAGCCCGCCGCGCGGTCTCGCCTCGTCGCGAAACTTGGTCTGCAATTGATAGATCATGACCGGCAATTGCTGGTAGCTGGACACGGTATGATTGACCAAATGCACCGCCGCCTCCTCGTGCGTCATGCCGAGCAGCATATCCCTGCCGCCCCTGTCCTTGAAACGCACCATCTCGTCACCGATAGACGAATATCTGCCCGATTGATCCCACAGCTCGCGCGGCATCACGACGGGGAAAAGCACCTCCTGCCCGTCCTCTGCGTCCATTTCCTCGCGGATAATCTTTTGAATCTTTTGGCTCATCTTTTGACACGGCATCGTCATCGTATAGATGCCGCCTGCGACCTGCTTGATGAATCCGGCGCGGATGAGAAGGATATGGCTTTTGATCTTTGCGTCTTGAGGAACCTCTTTCATCCTCTCGCAGACAAGTTTGCTGACTAACATTTTTGCCTCACAAAATATGATGTAATGCAATTATAACGCATACGCGTGCGCTTGGCAAGCAAACGACGGCGGCAAAGGCGAATTCACGCCCCTTTTTCCCGTATTCGAAATATGCTCAAATGCTCTTTTTGTCGCACAAGAGGCGCTCATACGATCATATCACGGCATCGACATATCGGCATATGCGCGCAAATCGCGCGAACGTATGCTCTCACGCTCATCCGTTCGTCAAAAGATTAACGCAAAATAGCCTCAAAATGCGCGTCAAAGTTTTTGAAAACGGCGTGCCTTTATGGTATAATGTTGTCGGAGGTCGATATGGACAAGCAAAAAGTTAAATTTTTGAATGACAAAGCCGATGACATACGAAAGTTGATCATTGAAATGATCGGCAGACTCGGCGTCGGACATGTCGGAGGCTCGCTATCGATAGTCGAGCTGTTGACCGTACTATATTATGACAAGGCGAAGGTCGATCCCGCCCGTCCCGACGACCCCGACCGCGACCGCATCGTCCTCAGCAAGGGACATGCCGGTCCCGCGCTCTATTCGGTGCTTGCGGATAAGGGATATTTCCCTCTCGACAAGATACGCACTCTCAATCAACCCGGCACCGATCTGCCGTCCCATTGCGACATGAACAAGACGGTCGGCGTCGACATGACCGCCGGTTCTCTCGGCCAGGGATTGAGCTGCGCGGTTGGCATGGCTCTCGCCGGCAAGATAGACAAAAAGGACTATCGCGTATATGCGATCATCGGCGACGGCGAGTCGCAGGAAGGTCAGATCTGGGAGGCGATGATGTACGCCGGCAACATGGGGCTTGACAACCTTACGATATTCCTCGACGACAACAAGATGCAGATCGACGACTACACCGCCAACATCAACAGCGTCGAGCCGTTTGACAAAAAGTGCGAAGCTTTCAACCTGCGCTCCGAACGCGTCAACGGTCACGACGTCAAGGCGATCGCAGAGGCGATCGACCGCGCTCACGCCGCCAAGGGCAAATGCACCTGCATCGTCCTAGACACGGTCAAGGGTCACGGCGTGCCGTTTGCGGTCAGCAAGGGCGTAGGCAGCCACAGCTTCTCCATCTCCGAAGCCGAGTGGCGCGAATTTTGCGGCAAGGAGGCAGACTGATGCAAGACAGCAAAGAAATGCGCGAAGTATATTGCGAAAGCCTTGTTCAAATGGCGGCGACCGATCCCCGGATCGTCGTCGTTGAGGCGGATCTCATGAATTGCATCAAGACAGGTCCGTTCAAAAAGGCATACCCCGACCGCTTTTTCGACGTCGGCGTAGCAGAGGCGAACATGGTCGGCATTTCCGCCGGACTTGCGACTTGCGGCAAAATCCCGTTCTGCTCCTCTTTCGGCACGTTTGCGACACGCCGCTGCTATGACCAGATCTTTATCTCGGTCGCGTACAGCAAGCAAAACGTCAAGATCGTCGGCACAGACCCCGGCATCGCAGCCGAGATCAACGGCGGCACCCATATGCCTTTTGAAGATATGGGCATCATGCGCGGCATTCCCGGCATGGTGTGCGTCGAGCCGACCGACAGCGCGATGCTCAGATCATTGATGCCGCAGATCGTCGACTTCAACGGTCCAGTCTATATCCGCCTGTTCCGCAAAAAGACGGAAAAGATCTTCGAGGACGGCGCGTCGTTCGATCTGTTCAAGGCGTTCACTCTGCGCAAAGGCGCAGACGTCACGATCATTGCGAGCGGAATAATGGTCTCGCGCGCTCTCGACGCCGCCGAGCAGCTCAAAGAACGCGGCATATCCGCCGAAGTCGTCAACGTCTACACATGGAAGCCTATAGACGATGAGACGATCGCCAAGTCGATGCGCAAGACCGGCGCCGTGGTCGTCGCCGAAAATCACAACGTGTTCAACGGCTTGACCAGCGCGGTCGCCGAAGTCGCCGCCAAGCTGTGCCCCGTCCCTATCGAGAGCGTCGCCGTCAAAGACCAATTCGGCGAAGTCGGCAAGATGCCCTACCTCTCAGACCGCTACGGACTCAACGTAAGCAATATCGTCGACGCGGCGATCAAGGCGACGAAACGCAAAATTTGACAAATCAAAATTCAGTCAGAACCACCGGTTGAACCGGTGGTTTGCTCTGCCCCCGTAGGGCATGTTCTAGCCACGCCTATAGGCGTGATGAAGATCCGGCAGCCGCGTTGCGTTTTACGCCGCCCCTATTAGGGGCTTTTATTATGCATTTCTTACCGGCTCACCCGTGAACGGGTCTACATACTCTTTTATACTCAATTGCTCATATTCATAATCCTCCTGCAATTGTTTTCGTATGTATTCTTTTATTGCCTGTTCGTTTTTCCCTACCGTGTCGATGTAATATCCTCTACACCAAAATTTCCGATTCCCGTACTTGTACTTCATGTTGGCGTATTTTTCGAATATCATTACCGAACTCTTTCCTTTTAGATACCCTACGAAACTCGCTACGTTTATCTTTGGCGGTATCGACACCAACATGTGTATATGATCCGCACATGCTTCTGCCGTTATTATCTCCACGCCCTTGTAGTCGCATAGCTTCCTTAATATCTTTCCTATCTCTGTCTTTATCTTCCCGTATATTATTTGCCGCCGATACTTCGGCGCAAATACTAGATGATATTGACATCTCCACTTACTGTGTGCTAAACTTTGTTCGTCCATTTCCGGACTCCTCCTGTATTTTATTTGCGGCTTGCCAGACCTCATCTATTATACAGGAGTACTTTATTTTACTCAACGCTAAAGCTCTTCCTGCCTCACCGGCTCTGCCGGTGGTTAATCCACAA
>CALWKU010000072.1 GCA_944381345.1 uncultured Christensenellaceae bacterium | reverse complement strand
GCGATTCCAACGTCACTTCCGAAAAGAACGTCTTGATCCCGCGTCTCTCCAATTCGTCGTATATCCTGCGCGCGATCGCCTTGTCCGCAGTCGGGTTGCCGTCGTCGTCGGTGGACTTGAACGAGATGAACACGTCGTAGTCCTCCTCGTCGTCCATCTTGCGCTCGATCTCCTTTTGCAGCCTGTCGATCACCTTCGCCTGCTTTTGATACTTCTCTCTCTGCTCGGGAACGGCGTTCTCCAACGCGCGCAGATAGTGTTCGTTTTCCAATATGCTCTTGTGCGGCAGCACGCGGCGGCAGGTCGGGATCAGCTTGCCCGTGCGATAGTCCTCGACATACTCTATGCCGTACGTACTCAGCACAAGTCCCCACAACGCGTCCGCGTCGTCGGGATCTTCCTTCAACAAGACGGTGTATTCGTCTATCGCGCCGTCAAAGTCGTTGCGAAGCCTCTTTTCCACCGCCCTGTTGAGCGCGATCATGAGCGTCTCGCTCTTTTCCTCTTTGAACCAATACTTGTTGCCGCACGCGAGACAGACCGCGGACAGTCCGTCCTCGGCATAACGCAGCTCGCCGCCGCATGTCTCGCACCGCAATTCTTTCGCAGTCATACTCTCTCCTGTCGTCTTATGTGATCGCCGTCAATGGCACGCGTTTATTCTTTCACCATATTTACCGAGATCGTCGAACCGTCCTCGAAGGTCAATTTGACCATCAATTCTTCGCTGCCCTCTTGCAGTATGAATTCGATATCCGCCTCTTGCTCCCAGAAAGGATAATCGGCATCGTCTTTCAACCATATCGAGTTTTCGTATTGTCCGTATTGATAGTTGTTGTTGCTTCTGATGTACAGCAGGCGGAAATCGGTGAACCAAACGAAGTCGTCCCCGAATTCGATCTCGCCGTCGTCGACGAGAGACTTTATCACGCTCTCGAGCATATACTCGGAGCAGCTGTATTGTTCGCAATACATATCGGCTATCGCGTCGGTGACGTCTACGTCGACGGAGGAATAGACAAACGTCGAACCGTCGACGTCGTCAAACTTCTTTTTCCCTTTGTCGGAAAGCTCGAAGCGCGCAAGAAACGAGACGTTGAGCGGCTCGTAGACGAGCATTATGTAAAGCTGTTTGAACGTCGCGCTCGCAAAAAAGACCTCTTCTGCGTCGTAATCGCCTTTGTCGACCAAGTAATATACGGAGCCGTCGTTGTATTCGTAATCGCAGAGATAGGTCGACTCTTCACCGATGTTAAGAAACATACCGTAAACGGGGTCGAAATAGATCTCGGCGTCCGCATAGTCCTCCGAGATCGCCGCGACGGCTTCGGCATACTTTTGCCGGGAATAGTGTCCGTCGCCGTAAAACAACTCTTTGACCTCGACAAATTCATAAGTATAACCGCTCAATTCCTCGGGAACGCAAGAAGAAAGAGTGATCGCTCCCGTAAGACAAACCGCTATCGCAAGAACCGCGGCCGCAATCCTTTTCATAAACAACTCCAAAAATATGTTTCAGTTATTATTATAATAGTATAGCTATATAGTGTCAACTGTTTTAAGGGACGATAAACGGCAACGCAGCTTGCAGTCGCAGGGATCGATGCAAAACGGCGCCGACCCCGCAATGCGGATGAACGACGCCGCTACCGTCAAAATCTGTTTTTGCCTGTCCGCCGCGTATTCCGCTCGGACGCCGCCTTTCCCGAACACGCTCTCCGTCAAGTCCGCGACGCCGCAGAACAGCGCGTATTTCTCTTAAAAAGTAACGGAGGTACGGCTCCTCTATATCCCTTTCGGGCGCAAAGACGCCGTTGTGCGCGCCTTATTTATATGGTGCGCTGTTTGATCGTCGGGTCGATGACATTGAAAACGTCGACATAGTACCGCTTGCCTTTGTAGCGGTAGTAGACGACCATATCGAATATGCGGGCGTGCAGCAGCGAGACGATGACGACGAACACCGAGCCTATGCCGAAGGTGACGACGCCGATCAGGATAGTTGCGGCGAAGATGAGTACATAGTACGCCAAATACCAACCGAGCAGCGAGGAAAAACGCGCCTTTGCCATCCTGAAACTTTCGACGAGCGCCGCCCTCGCGGTCATGCCGTCGGAGACCATTGCCGGCACCCAGCCCGCGAACAAAGCGCTGCGCAGCGCGGTCAGCAAAAAGAACACCAACAGCGTGATCATGCAGCCGAGCAGCGCGGAGACCTTGAATACGGTGATGAACAGCAGCCATGCCGCAAACACGCCGAGCGCGTAGTAGACGAGGCTGAGCAGCGCGTACAGCGAAGCATAGCGCATCGCGCGCACGAAGTTGACGATGAGATTGGACGCAAAGCCGAATTTGCTGTTGCTCGACATATAGTTGTGCATGATGTCCGAAACGGAATACATCCCCCACATCATGAACAATACAAATACGAAATAGAGAAGGATCGCCAACACTATCGCAAGATTGATCCTGAACGAGTTGCTGTCTATGATCGCCAGAAACTGCCCATAGACCTCCTCCAGATGCGCATATGCGCTAGCTTGAGCTTCGGGTTGATCGCCGAAGATGGTCTTGGCATACTCTCCTATCGATTTGAGAACCTGCAGCTCCTCGACCTGCTCGATGAAGTCCGCGAGCGTCGGAAACAATATGCCTACCGAAACCGCAGACGCGATCAGCGCAAGCACGATCAAAAACAAGAACAGCTTGTACGCCGTTGAAAAACGCGCGCTCATTATGCTGAGCGAATGCTTGAATGCCATATTACAATCTCTCCCCGTATTTTTTGAGGTCTACCCTCTCTATGTCCTCAACGTCGAAAAAGGCGACGTACATAAGCACGTGATAGTATATGAACGCAAACAGATAGAACAGGACGTCCGTGATCTGTTTGAGAACGGGCACGTCAAAACCGTAGGCAAGGCACGGAGGGATGTAGGCGATGATCACCGGGATGACGACGGAAGCGAGCAGTTTGCCGAAATTGGCGCACGCCGCTGGCACGCTGCGCTTGATCGCCGTAAAAAAGCCGTAACCCTTGACGGTCATATTTGGAATGACGAAAACGAACAGCGTCGCGCATATCATAAAACACGTCGCTCCGATCACGACCGTGACTGCGCTCATCGCCAGCGCAGCCGTCCCCGGCATCACCTGCGCCCAAAAGAAAACAAACACGGACACGAAAAATCCGAGCAGTTCCACCATCAGCATCAACGCTATCATGCCGAGCGTGACCGAGATCGCGTTGGCGTTGACTTTGCGGAAAAAGCGGCGCACGGATATCGGATAGAACTCGCCGTATCTCATCTTGTGCTGAACGCTGCCGACCGCCGCCGCAGCGAATATCACATACAGCACGAAACCTACGGCGACGAGCGCGATCTTCCAGCCCTCGGTCAGATCGCTCGCGCCAAAAAACACCTCGTCGAATCCGAGCGAATCACCGAAGTCGCTCTGCGTCAAAAGCCGTATCAGCGACACGGGCGAGTTGGCGACGCCAAGCACTACGGCAGGCACAATAAAGTACAGCAACATACGCAGAAAGTGTCTGCCGATGTATCTGAAACTACTGTTCATGTATTGCATATCGCGCCTCCGTTATAACTATTATATCCCATTGCGTGCGCGCGGTCAAGCGCGCGTTCAGCCGTCCTTCCGCCTTTTTGCGATGTCGCGGCGGATAAGCTCTTTGACGTAGCCGCAAAAATTGGGCTCTTCGTCAAGTCTTGCGAGTATGTCCGCGTCGCAAGTACGGGTCAGAGCGAGCGTCTTGCGCACCACCTTGGCGCGGGCGTACTTGCGCTGCGCTCTCCTGACGCTCTCCCCTCTCATGCTCGCCCTCTCTCGATATATGCCGCCGCATCCGCAGGGGTGTCGGCAAAATACACTATGTTGGGCTGGGTCAATTGCGACGGTACGCCGAAGCCCCAATTGCATATCATACAGTCCATCCCGACCGCAAGCGCGCCCTCGGAATCGAACACCGTATCGCCTATCATCAAACACTCTTCGACGTCAGCGCCGAGCGCGTCGAGCGCGTGCGCAAGCACCTCTTGCTTTGTCTCGCGGACGTGATACACGAGCCCCGAGACGAAGGCGACGTCGTCATAAATGCCAAACGATCTGAGCAGCGCGACCGCCTCTTCTTCCTTTTTGCAGGTCGCAACGCACACTTCAAAGCCCTCCGCCCTGAGCCGCGAAAAGGTCTCGGCTATGCCGTCGTAAAGACGGGTCAGCTTTATGTTGCCCTCGCAGTAGCGCTTGCGGAAAAACGCGACCGCCTCGTACGCCTTGTCGCGGTCGCCGAAAAGCGTCTCGAACGTGTCCGAAAGCGGCGGTCCTATCCAAAGCGGATAGCTGCGCCTGTCCACGTCCATGCCGTAGTGGGAGAACGTGTCGTCGAGCGTTGCGTATATCCCCTGCGAAGTGTCGCAGATCGTGCCGTCGAAGTCGAAAAACAGATAGCGGTACATCAATCTTTGAGCGCGTCCGCCTGCTTGCGGATGTCGTCTGCCTTTTGCCTGTTGGCGGCGAGCTTGGCGGTCTCCTTGTCTATCAGAGTCCTCGGCGCCTTTGCGACAAAGCCCTTGTTGGCGAGCAATTTTTCGCCGCGCTCTATCTCCGCGAGCGTCGCGGCGAGCTGCTTGTCCAATCTTGCGATCTCGGCGTCTATATCGACGAGTTCGCCAAGCGGCACGTACGCGGTGCCGTAAGCGCCGACGAGCGACACGGTCTTGCCTTCCGGCTTTGAGCCGAAAACGATGTTTTCCACGCCCGCGAGTCGTCTGACGTAGTCGGCGTCGCGCGCGGTCACAACATCGGAAACGAGATACAGGTTGACCTTTTTGGCGGGTGCAACGCCCTTTTCCGCTTTCATGTTGCGCAGCGCGCGGATGAGTTCGATCACCTTTTCGAAGCGTCTGCGCTCCGCGGTGTAGTTGTATTTCTTGTCCGCCTCGGGCCAATCGGTCAGCATTATACTCTGACGCCTGCCGGGCAGGTTGCGGTATATCTCGTCGGTGATGAACGGTACGATCGGGTGCATGAGTTTAAGCACCGTCTCCAAGACGTGTACGAGTACGCCCGCGGTGCGCGCCTTCTTCTCATTGTCGTCCGAATAGAGCGACGTCTTTGCAAGCTCGATATACCAATCGCAGAACTGCGACCACACAAAGTCGTACAGCTTGCCGTCCGCCATGCCTATCTCGTATTTGTCGAGCGCCTTTGTCACCTCTTTGATCGTGCGGTTAAGCTCGGACAATATCCACTTATCTGCCGGCGTCAGTCTGAACGTGCCGAGTTTTGCGGGCTTGACGCCTTCGATGTTCATCAATACGAAACGCGACGCGTTCCACAGCTTGTTCATAAAGTTGCGCGCGCTCTCCGTCTTTTCGTCCGAATAGCGGGTGTCGCTGCCGGGAGCGATACCCTGCGTCAGCGAAAACCGCAGACTGTCCGCGCCGTATTTGTCGATCACTTCGAGCGGATCTATGCCGTTGCCCAAAGACTTGCTCATCTTGCGTCCGTCCTTGTCGCGGACGATTCCGTGGATCAGCACCTCGGGGAACGGGATGTCGCCCATATGTTCGATCCCCGAAAAGATCATGCGCGCGACCCAAAAGAAAATGATGTCGTATGCGGTCACGAGCAGACTGTTGGGATAGAAGTATTTGAGATCTTCCGTCTTGTCGGGATAGCCCAGCGTCGAAAAGGGCCAAAGCGCGCTCGAAAACCATGTGTCAAGTACGTCCTCGTCCTGTTTGAACCGCGTGCCGCCGCACTCGGGGCACACCGTCGGCGCGCTCTTGGCGACCACGGTCTTTCCGCAATCCTCGCAGTAGTACGCGGGGATGCGGTGTCCCCACCAAAGCTGGCGCGAAATGCACCAATCGCGGACGTTCTCCATCCAATTGAGATATATCTTCGAGAACCTGTGCGGTATGAACTCTATCTTCTTCTTGCGCACCGCGTCGATCGCGGGCTTCGCCAACCCGTCCATCCTGACGAACCATTGTTTGGACACGATAGGCTCCACGGTGCAGCCGCAGCGGTAGCACTCGCCGACGTTGTGCTTGTAGTCCTCTGTCTCGACCATGTAGCCGCCCGCCTGCAAGTCGGCGACTATCTTTGCCCTTGCCTCCTCGCGCGACATCCCGGCATACGCGCCCGCCCTGTCGTTGAGCGAACCGTCGTCGTTCATGATGCGGATAACCTCGAGATCGTGGCGTTTGCCCACCTCAAAGTCGTTGGGATCGTGCGCGGGAGTGATCTTGACCGCGCCGCTGCCGAAGTCCTTTTCGACATACTCGTCCGCGATCACGGGGATCTCGCGGTCGGTCAAAGGCAGTTTGAGCATCTTGCCCACGGCGTCCCTGTACCGCTCGTCGGTCGGATTGACCGCGACCGCGGTGTCGCCGAGCATGGTCTCGGGACGCGTAGTCGCCACGACTATCCCGCCGCTGCCGTCGCTGAACGGATAGCGTATGTGCCAAAGATGGGACGCCTGTTCCGAATACTCGACTTCGGCGTCGCTGAGCGCGGTCTTGCACGACGGGCACCAATTGATGATGCGGTCGCCGCGATGTATTACGCCCTTTTCGTAGAGATTTACGAACACTTCGAGTACAGCCTTGGAGCAGCGCTCGTCCATCGTGAACGCCTCGCGCGACCAGTCGCACGACGAGCCCAGACGGCGCAATTGCTTCTCTATCCTGCCGCCGTACTTCTCCTTCCAAGCCCAGGCGCGTTGCAAAAAGCCCTCGCGTCCCACGTCTTTCTTGGTCAAGCCCTCTTCCTTTTTCATGTTCTCGACCACCTTGACCTCGGTAGCGATCGACGCATGGTCTGTGCCCGGCAGCCATAGCGCGCAGTAGCCGCTCATTCGCTTGTAGCGGGTGATCACGTCCTGTATAGTCTGGTCGAGCGCGTGCCCCATGTGCAGCTGCCCGGTGATGTTGGGCGGCGGCATCATCACGCAAAACGGCTCTTTGCGCTTGTCTATCTTGGCGACAAAGTACCCTTTGCTCTCCCATTCGTTGTAGAGCCTGCTCTCGAAATCCTGAGGATCGTAGGTCTTTTTCATGTCCATATATTCTCTCCGTTTTTCAAAACTATCGTTTGTTGTCTTGACATTATTGCGCGCACATCAGCGCGGCCACCGCGCCCGCTACCAAAACCGCCGTTCCGACGAGGCGCGTTATCATCGCCCACCCCGCCGCGCCGACAGACTTGCGCGCGTCGCGCTCCGCGCCGTCCTTTTTCGAACCGCCCTCCGTCTTTATCGTGCCGTCGTCGCGTTTGAGCGCGCCGAGGTCGCGCCTCTTCGCAGTCCACGCGCTCAGCGCGCGCCCTATCGCGTCCGCCGCAAGCACCGCTGTCAAGCCCGCAGCCATGACGACTATGCCGGCGATCACGCCCGGACGGGTAAACCTTTCGGGACTGAATTTGAAAAAGTCGGAAAGGAGCAATGCGCCTATCATTCGTCCTCTTTGACGTCGCTCTCTTGCGGAGCGTCGGCGGACGAGGTTTCCGCGCCTTGTGACGCGGCGATCGCGGCCTCCTCTTCGGTAGCCACTCCGTATTTGACTTTGAGCTGCTCGATCGTCATCCCGCACGTCGGGTTGCCGTAGGGATCAAGTTCGTCGAGAAGCCCGCTGCGCTTATAACGCAGCAGCGAACGCGTGTACTTGATCGTGTATTGCACCGCCGCGATCACCGCAAGCGCGGAACCTGCGACCAGGATCGCAAAGTCAATCCATTTGACGGCGTCGTGCAAATGTACGAGAAACGCGAGCGTGATGCCCGAAAAATTGGTCGCGGCGGCGGCTTTTCCCCACTTGTTGGCGATCTGCTCCACCTGACGCTTGCTCGCACGCATGAAATATTTGCTGGTCACTCCGATAAACACCTCTTTGAAGATGATGATGCCGATGAACGCCCAATGCATATGCCCGACAAGCCCGAGCGTGAGCATCGCAAAACATTGCAGCAGTTTGTCGGCGACCGGATCCAGAACCTTGCCGATGTCGGATACCATATTGAAATGGCGCGCTATCCATCCGTCGGCAACGTCCGTAGCCGACGCGAACACGAACAGCCCGAAGCCCGCCCAAAGATATTGCCCGGCGGCGCGGTCGGCATAGTAGGCGAACATCATCCACAAAAAGAAAGGCAGGCACAACAACCTGATATATGTCAAAATGTTGGGGATCGTGAACGCGTCCTTCTTGGAAAACTTCATTTGTCTGCTCCGTATTTTTTTGTTGCAACGCATATTATATCACGGCGCGCGCGTAAGCGCAACTTATTTTGAGAGGGCAACATTGCACTTATCCGCGCAATCGGCTTCGCCTCATATACGCGGGCGCAATTTTTTACCTCTCGATACCCCTTCACGCGGCGTGCGTTCGCCGTCCGCGACCGCGCAACGGGAAGTCGCCGAGAAGCGCAGCCATTCGGCGACTTCGTTATCGCATCTCGCCCAAGCGCGGATGGGCGAGATGGGAACGCTGACTGATTCGCAAAAACGCAGCTTGATGTTTAACCTTTGAAACGCGGACAACGTAACGGTTTTCAACCGTGCTGCACCACGAGGCAGCCTTGCCGAAAGCGTCGTTTCGGCTCGGCGCGTTACTATTTCTCTCTCAACGCGATGCGCAACAGCATATTATGCATTGTACCCCTTTCTATTTTACGGGTACAGAGGAGGATCATGAAAAAATTGTTTACTCTCCTGCTCGTGCTGTGCATCGCCGCGATCGCGTGCGCGTTCGGCTTTGCGGGCTGCACCGCCGAGCAGGGTACCATCAGACTGATCGAGGTCACGCATTCCGTGTTTTACGCTCCGCTCTATGCCGCTATCGACGGCGGCTTTTTCGAGGACGAGGGCATCAAGATAGAATTGACCAACGGCGGCGGCGCGGACAAGTGTATGACCGCCGTACTCGCTTCTCAAGCGGACATCGGCTTTCACGGCCCCGAGGCGGTAATATATGTAGCCGCCGAAAAGAGCGACGACTTTCCCGTCATCTTCGGACAGCTGACGGAAAAGGACGGTTCGTTTCTCATGTCGCGCGAACCCGTTGAAACATTCGAGTGGTCCATGCTCGAGGGCAAAGAGGTCATAGGCGGCAGACGCGGAGGCGTACCCGCCATGGCTCTCGAGCACGCGATGCTGAAAAACGGGCTTGTAGACGGCGTAAACGTCACGATCAACTACGACGTCCAATACGACTTGATCGGCGCGGCGTTCGAGGGCGGAACGGGGGATTTTTGCACGATGTTCGAGCCTGCGGCGAGCGCGATGCAAGAGCGCGGAGTCGGATATAAGGTCGCGTCCGTGGGCGAGGCGGCGGGAGATATGCCGTTCACGGCTTTTTCCGCCAAGCAAAGCTGGCTGAAAGAAAACCGCGAGACGGCGCTTGCGTTCTGCCGCGCGATGACGAGAGCGATCGAATTCGTTCAAACTACTCCGGCAGCCGAGATCGCCGAGGTGATCCTGCCATCCTTCCCCGGCACGGACGTCGCCACGTTGGCGAACGCAATCGACGCGTACAAGTCGATCGGCGCGTACAGCACATCGCTCGTTATGGACAAAACGGACCTTGACGCGCTGCAAGACGTCATTATAGAGGCGGGCGTCATCGACGAGAAGATATCCTTTGAAAAGATCGTCGACAACTCATTTGCCAAGGCGGCGGAGGACGCCGTGAAGGAGGCGTGAATGGAGCGCGCCGCGCCCGTGGTCATCAAAGACCTCGGGCTGACCTATCACACAATTTACGGTGAGACGACTGCGGTCAAGGGGCTTTCTCTTCTGCTGAAAAAAGGAGATATCCTCGGCATTGTAGGTCCGAGCGGCTCCGGCAAAACTACGCTCTTGTCCGTAATCGCGGGCATACTCGAACCGACCGAGGGCGAAGTGTCCGTGTGCGGTATGCCTCCTGCCCAAGCAAAGGATAAATGCGGATATATGCTGCAAAGAGACGAGCTGTTCCCTTGGCTGAACATAAGGGACAACGTGCTGCTTTCCGCAAAAGTAAAAGGGCTTGGAAACAGACGCGGATATGCCGATGAATTGCTGGACAAATACGGACTTCTTGCGTATGCGGAACGCTATCCGCGCGAGCTTTCGGGAGGGATGCGGCAGCGCGTCGCGCTCATCCGTACGCTCGTCCCCTCGCCCGAGATCCTGCTGCTCGACGAGCCGTTCGGCGCGCTCGACTTCCAGACGCGCGTCTATGTCGTCGACGACGTGCGCAAGATCATTAAAAACGAGGGTAAAAGCGCTTTGTTCGTCACCCACGACATCTCGGAGGCGATCTCGATGTGCGACACTCTGGCGGTGCTTTCCGCACGTCCGGCGCGCGTCAAAAAGTTCTTCGACCTGTCCTCCCTCGCCCGCCTCTCACCCATGCAGCGCCGCGACGACGACTCGTTCGGAGCGCTGTACGACGAGGTGTGGAAGGCGCTTGAATTCAAAAAGGAAAATAGCGTATGAAAACAAAAGCAACATCAACCGCCCGGTTTTCACCTCAACATCTCCGCTATCTCGCCAAGCGGCGGCGCGGCAGAATCGCCGTCAATTGCTGTCGTGCAGGCGTTCTCGTCGTCGTACTCGGACTGTGGGAACTGCTCGCGTCGACCGGCGCGATCGACGCGTTCATTACTTCGTCGCCGTCGCGTATAGCGGTCAAATTGTCCGAACTTTCCCGTGACGGAGAGCTGTTCAGACACGCCGCCGTCACGTTGGGCGAAACTTTGGCGGGCTTTGTGATCGCCACGGCAGTCGGCACGCTGATAGCGATCGCCCTGTGGTGGTGCGAACCTCTGCGCAAGGTGCTGGAACCGCACCTCGTCGTCCTCAACGCGCTGCCCAAGATCGCCCTCGGGCCGATCATCATCATTTGGATGGGGTCCGGAACGGGCGCGATAGTCTTTATGGCGGTACTCATCTGCATCATCATCACGATCATCGGGGTATTGAGCGGATTTTTGCAGACCGATAGAGGCAAAATGATGCTCATGGATACGCTCGGAGCGACAAAGCTGCAAAAATTGACTTTGCTCGTTCTGCCGGCAAACATTCCCAACATCGTAGCCGCGCTCAAAATAAACGTAGGTCTCAGCTGGGTCGGCTCGATAATGGGCGAATACCTCGTCTCACGCGCGGGGCTTGGCTATTTGATCATATACGGAGGTCAGGTGTTCGACCTCGACCTTGTAATGACCTCGACGATAGTGTTGTGCGTACTCGCCGCGGCGATGTACGCGACGGTTGCCGTCTTTGAAAAGGCGGTCAATAAAAAATTCGGCGCAAAAAGCTGATCATCTGTATCAAAAAGGCGTGTCGAGCGACGCGCCTTTTTGATATAATATTTAGTATTTTTTATTAGTATTAATTATTGTTGAAATATTATTATGCAAACACGACAACCTACCCGCAATCTCGGCTTTTTCGGTTGACGGTATGCGTCGCAGTTAATTGTTTATTTCAATGCAAATTTGTAAATTAGGACAATATCGGGCATATTTAATTTCGTTCGCGGAGTTTATCGCGTTGGTTTGATCGACCTATGCGATGCTTATATTTCGTTGAAACTTTTGATATCTTTTGTTTTACTGTAATGTATTTCGGCAGACCGAATAAGCTAGCGGCGACTGTATTATTTTATCCATCTTGGATTTGAAGCGCATACACATTAGACTTTACGGGTTTGTTGGGAGTAAAAATGAGCGCCCATCGTATCTTGCAGAATATTCTTTCGCGCGGATTGCGGCATACCCGTTTGTTGATCAGCGAACATTGAGGTCTCGCGCGCGCTGTTCCGGCGGATGGGCGGCGCATATCTGCCCTGCATTGTTGCGAGGCGGCTGTATAAAAGTAAGCAGCGCACCCGAGAAATCCCGAGTGCGCGGTTTTCGGTCTGTTGACTTACAATAAAAAGTCTTAGATAAACTTTCAATAAGCGGAAAAACTTGCGACTGCCGTCGCGCGGAACCGCGCTTACGCGCGACACGATAATGCGCCGAGCCGAAACGACGCTTTTGGCAAGGCGGCCTCGTGGAGGCAGCAGAGTGGAATATCAGGACTTTATCCGCATTTCAAAAGTTAAATCATCAAGCTGCTTTTTAGCGAAAAAGGTTACGCTTTCATCTCGCCCAACCGCGCTTGGGCGAGATACGATAACGAAGTCCCAGAATGACCGCGCTTTTCGGTGACTTCCTCTTAAATCCGCCATTATAAAGTCTTAGATAAACTTTCAATAAGCGGAAAAACTTGAGACTGCCGTCGCGCGGAACCGCGCTTACGCGCGACACGATAATGCGCCGAGCCGAAACGACGCTTTTGGCAAGGCGGCCTCGTGGAGGCAGCATAGTTGAACATCATCATTTTATCCGCTTTACAAAGTAAAAGCGTAAAGCAACTTTTAACGAATAAGGTTACGCCTTTATCTCGCCCAGCCGCGCTTGGGCGAGATACGATAACGAAGTCCCCGAATGACCGCGCTTTTCGGTGACTTCCTCTTAAATCCGCCATTATAAAGTCTTAGATAAACTTTCAATAAGAGGAAAAACGTGGGACTGCCGGCGCGCGGAACCGCGCTTACGCGCGACACGAGAATGCGCCGAGCCGAAACGACGCTTTTGGCAAGGCGGCCTCGCGGAGGCAGCATAGTTGAACATCATCATTTTATCCGCTTTACAAAGTAAAAGC